>CAJPPS010000008.1 GCA_905372595.1 uncultured Capnocytophaga sp.
AAATAGAGGATATTTCTTTTGACATCCTCTATTTTTTCATTACTTTAGAGTTTCTTTTAGCCAATCAAAAAAGGTTCGTTGCCACAGTAGTGCATTCTGAGGCTGTAATACCCAGTGGTTTTCATCAGGAAAATAGAGAAGTTTGCTCTTAATACCTCTAAGCTGAGCAGCTGTAAAGGCTTGAAATCCTTGTTCTTCAGGTACGCGGTAGTCTTTTCCTCCGTGTATCACTAAGATAGGGGTATCCCAATTACCTACTTTTTCAATAGGATTAAATTCGGTATAAGCCTTTTGAGCAATAGGATTATTTTTGTCCCAATAAGCACCTCCAAATTCGTGATAATTGAAGAAAATTTCTTCAGTAGTACCCAGCATACTTTGCGTATTGAATACTCCACAATGAGCAATAAAAGTCTTAAATCGTTTGTTATGAATGCCAGCAAGATAATAGACAGAATATCCTCCATAGCTGGCTCCTACAGCTCCCAAGCGTTGTGTATCCACATAAGGTTCCTTGGAGATGTCATCAATAGCAGCTAAATAATCTCGCATAACTTGTCCTCCCCAGTCTCCACTAATTTCGGCATTCCAAGCTACTCCGTGTCCGGGCATTCCCCTTCGGTTGGGAGCTATTACAATATAACCTTGTGAAGCCATTAATTGCAGGTTCCAACGGAAACTATAGAACTGAGTAAGAGCTGACTGAGGACCTCCTTGACAGTAGAGTAAAGTAGGATATTTCTTCTTAGGATCAAAATCAGGAGGGTAGATTACCCAAGCAAACATATCCTTTCCATCAGTAGTTTTTATAATACGTTCTTTGACAGGACATTTAGCAATATTTTTATATAAATTATCATTGATATGAGAGAGTTGTTTTACCTCTAGAGGGGCTTTTTTTCCTGTAATATCAACTGTATATATTTCAGTAGCTCTGTTCATATCATTTCGAGAAACCACTAGGAGATTCCCAGATTGCCCTAGAATATGTCCAATATCAAAGATTCCTTTGGTGAGTTGTTTAGGAAAAGGATTTTTAGCAAAAGGTTCTATTTCAAAGAGTTGTTGTGTTCCATTGGTAGCAGCAATAAAATAGATTTTTTTCCCATCATTACTCCAGATATAGCTAAAAACGGTATTATCCCAATTTTTGGTGATATTTATCTTTTTACTATTTTGTAGGATATATAGGTCATTTTTATCAGCTTCATTGCCATCGTGTTCCATACTTAGCCACGCCAGAATACCATCTTTATTGAAAGAGGGATAAGTATCATAACCCATCATCCCTTCAGTAAGATTGATAGTTGTTTTCTTATCAATATCATATTCATAGATATCAGTATTAGTACTCACAACATATTCTGTACCCACCTTAGGCTTAGTTACATAGAGAACCTTTTTCCCATCATTGCTCCATATATAATCCTCACTCCCTCCTGAAGGAAGTTGAGGGCAATAATAGGGAAGTCCCTCCATAATATCAGTTTGCTTCCCTGTAGCTACATCTTCTACAAATACGTGGTTATAAGCTCCTTCATTCCATTTGTCCCAGTGGCGATGGTCTAGAGCATTATAAACCTTTCCTGAAGATTTTTCTAAATCTTTATAGAAGTCTTTAGCAAGAGTAGGCGTTATTTTTACCTCTTTATCCACTAATTTTAGACTTTTGTCAGCATTGAACTTAGTGGTAAGTAACTCTATTTCTTCTTTAGTAATAGCAATAGGAGTTCCTCCCTTGATGGGAAGTT
The DNA here is from genome assembly GCA_905372595.1 of uncultured Capnocytophaga sp. GTDB lineage: Bacteria > Bacteroidota > Bacteroidia > Flavobacteriales > Flavobacteriaceae > Capnocytophaga. The sequence continues at coordinate 1,752 of CAJPPS010000008.1, forward strand.
TGAAGAATTCTTTTTTGAAAGAATTTTCAACAATATTTGGTGTAGAAACACTCAAAAGGACAAAATTCTTATCAGGGGAGAGTCCTATCCCACTTACACGATGTAGCTCCCATAACTTTTCAGGCGTTAAGGGTTGCTGAGAATAAGCACTATACCCCATAAAAGCTGTAAGTAATAATATGATTTTTCTCATAACATATATAATTAGAAATCTTTATCATTGCTCAAAGAAGAATTAAGTTGTTATTATATTTAGGAAAACATATCTTTTACTTTCTCAAAAAAGCTTTTGTCAGATTTGTCAGGATTAGGAGAAAAATTATCATCATCCAGCATCTTCTGGAAAAAGTTCTTTTGTTCTTTGGTAAGCGTTTTAGGCGTCCAAACATTCACATGTACAATAAGGTCTCCAGTACCATACCCATTGATATTAGGAAGTCCTTTTCCTTTCAGGCGAAGAATCTTTCCTGATTGGATTCCTTCCTCTAACTTGATACGAACTTTTCCTGTAGCTGTTTCTATTTCCTTGGAAGTACCTAGTACAGCTTCTGGCATACTGATGTATAGGTCAAGGTGGAGATTTTCTCCTTCTCGTTTGAGGGTTTCGTGTTCTATTTCTTCAATAAGAACTAACAAATCTCCAGCGATACCGTTATTGCCAGGAGCTTCATTTCCTTTTCCAGAAACTTTCAGTTGCATTCCATCCATCACCCCTGCAGGTATTTTGATAGAAACAGTTTCTTCGGTGCTTTTAAGTCCTTGAGCATCGGTATCATTAGCTTTTTTATCAACTACTTCACCACTTCCCCCACAACTAGGACAAGGAGAAGAGGTTTGCATACGACCTAGTACTGTATTTACCTCTCGAACAATACTTCCATTTCCGTGGCAATTACTACAGCTTTTGTAAGTAGTCCCTTCAGCTTTGATTTTTCGCTGTACTTTAACCTTCTTTTCTACTCCAGTGGCAATATCACTTAGGCTAAGCTTTACCCGAATGCGGAGATCTCCTCCTTTTACACGGTAGGAACGAGAGTTTCCTCCTCCAAAACCTCCAAAACCTGTAAATCCACTGAAATGTCCTCCAAAAATATCTCCGAAATTACGGAAAATATCTTCCATTGTAGAGCTGTATCCACCTCCAGCTCCCCCTTCAAAGGCAGCGTGACCAAATTGGTCATACTGAGCGCGTTTTTGTTCGTCACTTAGTACTTCATAAGCCTGAGCGGCTTCTTTGAATTTTTCTTCTGCATCTTTATCACCAGGGTTTTTATCTGGGTGGTATTCTAAGGCTTTTTTACGGTAGGCTTTCTTAATCTCAGCACTACTTGCACTTTTGCTAACGCCTAAAATTTCGTAATAATCTCTTTTCATCTATTTAATTCGGTTCGCTAAAAGGATTTATTGTCCTACAACTACTTTAGGATAACGGATGATTTTTTCACCCAATTTGTATCCTTTTTCTAAGACATCAATAACCTTTCCACTAAGTTCTGCAGAGGGAGCTGCTACCTGTGTAATTGCCTCATGAATTTCGCTATCAAAAACATCAGAAGCAGCTACAGGGATTTCTTCTAGTCCTTTTGACTTGAGAGTATTGAGGAATTTGTTGTAGATAAGCTCAACACCTCGTATCAGATTTTCATCGCCAGACTTGGAGATTTCAGCTAGAGCTCTGTCAAAATCATCTAGGATAGGAAGCATTGTGAGTATGACATCTTGTCCTGCTGATTTGAGTAATTCTATGCGCTCTTTGGCAGTTCTTCTTTTATAGTTTTCAAATTCGGCAAAAAGACGCATAAACTTATCTTTTTCTTTATGAAGCTCATTCTCTAGAATAGAAATTGCTTGATCAGCATCTCCATTATCTTTGGGTGCCTCAGCCTTAGGAGAAGGAACTTCCTGTGCAGTTTCTTCAGCAGTTATAGGCTCATTTGCCTCAGTTGTGTTAGAAGGCTCCTCTGGTGTATGGTGTTCTTCTTCAATGATTTCTGCATCTTGATATTCTGCATCATATAGAGAAGCATCGTCAAAAGAATCCTCGTGAGGATTATGGGTGTTTTCCGTACTCATTCTTAAATTATTTTTTATTTAGTATATCAAAAGCTTTGCCAAAAAATAAAAAGTGACAAAATGGCATATTTAGTTTGTGTAGTATATTTTTACTTTTTAGGATGGAACTTTCTATGTTTTCTTTTCTTGGTAAGGTAACGGAATCGTAAATCATCATAATAGAGCCCAGATAGGAGTATCACAATAGCAAAAAGTAAAGTTTTGAATCCTAATCCCATTTCTATATATGAAAAACCTGCAAAAAAACCTCCTAGAAAGAAAAAAATAACAATAGAGAGGCGTAACTTAATGCTATTTTTTATCTTTTGTTCCTGCTGAAAGTAATTATTCCTTTTCAGATAGAATAATTGGGAAAGTTCAATACCTAAATCTGTAAAAAGTCCCGTTAAGTGAGTGGTGCGAACACTGGCATTGGATATCTTAGTTACAAATGAATTCTGTAATCCCATTGCATAAAGCAACATAAAAGTAGTGACTTCGTGAGGAAAATCTTTATTAATATGATTGAATAGGACTACTCCTCCTAGCACTAAGCATTCTAATAGAGTAGGGCGGAAGTACTTATTCTGCTGCTTGTGATAATTGGCGTCTTCTATAAGCCAACCAGAGGTAAAAGATCCTAAAAGGAAGCAAATGATATACAGCAAATAGATGGTTCCTTTCCAAAAATCAGCAATAGACATATCATAAATGAAAAAAGCGAAGTGCCCCGTAACATTGGTGGTAAGCCTACTGAGGAAGAGAAATCCTACTACATTGACCATACCAGCCACAAAGGAGAGCACTACAGCTATTTCCAAGTTATTTTTGGCAGAACGATTTTTGCCTTGATGCCTGAACATTATGAAAAATAAGCTTTTAGATAGAGCTTTTAAATTGTTCTAAGAAGCGGATATCATTTTCATAAAAAGTACGGATATCCCCTATTTGATATAGGAGCATAGCTACTCGTTCTAAGCCAATTCCAAAAGCAAATCCTGTATATTCTTCGGGGTCTATATTACAGTTTTTTAGTACATTAGGGTCAGTCATCCCACATCCCATAATCTCAAGCCATCCTGTTCCCTTGGTGATTCTATAATCAATTTCATTATTCAATCCCCAATAAATATCTAATTCGGCACTAGGCTCAGTGAAAGGAAAGTAGGAGGGGCGTAAGCGGATTTTGGACTTTCCAAACATCTCTTGAGTGAAATATAAAAGAGTTTGTTTTAAATCGGCAAAAGAAACTCCTTTATCTATATAAAGCCCTTCTATCTGATGAAATAAACAATGAGAACGAGCCGATACATCTTCATTACGGTAAACTCTACCAGGGGCAATAATACGAATAGGAGGCTGGTGATTCTCCATATAACGAACCTCTACAGAACTGGTGTGTGTATGTAGGAGTATATCAGGGTTCGTTTGTATAAAGAAAGTATCTTGCATATCTCTTGCAGGATGGTACTCAGGTAAGTTTAGTGCTGTGAAATTATGCCAATCATCCTCAATTTCAGGACCTTCAGCAATACTAAAACCTACATTGGAGAAAATTTCTATTATTTTGTTCTTAATTAGAGAGATAGGGTGCCTTCCTCCTATGTGAATAGGGAAAGCAGGGCGAGAAAGGTCATTATACTGAGTAGTAGCCACATTCTCTCCTGAAAGCTTTTCTTTTAGGGCATTTATCTTTGCTTCTGCTTTGTTCTTTAGTTCATTGATAATCTGACCAAAGTCCTTTTTCTCTTCTTTAGGAACTTCCTTGAATTGGGCAAAAAAATCATTAAGAAGTCCTTTTTTTCCAAAGTACTCAATGCGAAACTGTTCTAATTCTTCCTTTTTTTCAGTAGCAAAAGCCTCTACACGTGCAATATGTTCTTTTATTTTATCTATCATAAAAAAGCAAATTTCAATATATGATTGTGGTTAAATTTTCTCTACACGGCGTGAATGCCTGCCTCCCTCGAACTCTGTGGTAAGGAAAGTCTTCACCATTTCAATAGCTTGTTCTATAGCTGTGAATCGGGCAGGAATACTGATAACATTGGCGTCATTATGCAGGCGAGCAAGGGAAGCAATTTCCTTTGTCCAGCATACAGCACAGCGCACTTTGGCGTGCTTGTTAGCTGTCATTGCTACACCATTTCCACTTCCACAAATGAGGATTCCTACTTGGGCTTCTCCCTTATCAATAAGCTCTCCTACAGGGTGGGCAAAATCAGGATAATCTACACTCTCACAGAGGTCTGTACCTACATTGATTACTTCATAATTCTCCTTTTTAAGGAAAGCAATAATGGCTTCTTTGTAGTGAGTACCAGCGTGATCATTTCCAATAACAATTTTCATTAGTGCGTCTTTTTAGGGTGCAAAGATACATCTTTTTTAATAGTTTTGAAAAATATTCTCGAGAAAAATTGTACTTTTGCAAAAGATTATGCTTCCTTGACCTTTGGGCTAATCTCTTTATTAAATATAATTCCAATGAAGCTCACCTTTTTAGGTACAGGTACCTCACAAGGGGTTCCTGTAATAGGGATGAATACCCCTGTAGCACATAGTAAAGATAAGAAAGACAAGCGATTACGTACTTCAGCTCTTCTTTCTTGGGGAGGAGTAAATGTAAATATAGATTGTTCTCCAGACTTTCGCCAACAGATGTTACGACATAAAGTTCAGCATCTGGAGGCTATTCTTTTTACACACGAGCACGCTGACCATACTGCAGGCTTGGATGATATTCGTCCTTTTGTACATAAGCAAGGAGATATGCCTATCTATGGACTTCCTAGGGTAATTGAACAGTTGCGTATTCGTTTTGCTTATATTTTTGCTACCGAAAATCGTTATGCAGGAGCTCCTTCAGTAAAAGTTTTTGAGGTGGAGGATACCACTCCTTTTTTTCTATTTGGTAAAGAAGTGATTCCTATTGCTGTACAACACGGGACACTTCCTATTTTAGGATATCGGATAGGAAATGTGGCTTATATTACAGATGCAAAAATTATTGAAAAAGAACAACTTTCTAAGCTTTATAAGGTGGATACTCTTGTGCTAAATGCTCTCCGAAAAGCACCTCATCCTACTCACTTGAATATAGAGGAAGCTCTAGAGCTTATAAAAGAAATTCGCCCCCGACAGACCTTTCTCACTCATATTAGTCAAACAATGGGATTTCATAGTCTTGTACAAAAGGAGCTTCCTCCTCATGTATTCCTAGCATATGATAATCTGGTGGTTACTATAAAAGATTAGGAGGCATTTCTGCCCCCTAATTTTTAATATTTTATTCTATAGGTTTGATACTAATAGCATAACCTCCTCCAGAGGCTGCTGTGAGTTTGAGTTTAGTCTTATGATTTACTTTTTGCTTGAAAATTTTATAAGATTTGGCATTATGCTTATAGCTAGCATCTTTTCCATCTACATAGAGGGTAGCTTCATAATTCTTACCTTTGTCTAAAAAGTTCAATAATAATTCGGAATTGTGTCCGTTTTCATTGGCAGTACAGCCTATGTACCATCGGTTACTATGCTTATCCTTACGGGCTATGGTGATGTATTTACCTGGTTCAGCTTCCAGATAAACACTTTTCTGCCAATCTACAGGAACTTCCTTGATAAACTCAAGAGCATCTGGGAATTTTTCATAATTTTCAGGGAGGTCAGCAGCCATTTGTAGAGGGCTATACATTGTTACATATAACCCCAATTGCTTTGCTAATGTACTGCTTACTTTGTGAGGATTTTCGGGATTCACATTTACAATATCAGTTTCAAAGATACCTGGGGTGTAGTCCATAGGACCTCCTTGTGAGCGGGTAAAAGGAAGAATAGTAGTGTTGAAAGGTTTTACGGTTTCTAAGGCTTCATATTCGGTACCTCGTGCAGATTCGTTACCAATAAGATTAGGATAGGTACGGCACAAGCCAGTAGGGCGTACTGCCTCGTGAGCATTGACCATAATTTTATGCTTAGCGGCCTCCTTAAGAGCATAAAGATAGTGATTCACAGCCCATTGTCCGTAATGATGTTCGCCACGAGGGATAATACTTCCTACATAACCACTTTTTACAGAATTGTAGCCATAATCATTCATCAGCTGATAGGCTTTTTCCATATGACGTTCGTAGTTACGTAAGGAAGCCGAAGTTTCGTGGTGCATCATTAGTTTTACACCTTTACTATGAGCATAATCGTTAAGACCTTTGAGGTCAAAGTCAGGATAAGGAGTTACAAAGTCAAAAACATAATCCTTGGAGTGGTCAAACCAGTCTTCCCAACCAATATTCCAACCTTCTACTAGTACCTGATCAAATCCGTGCTTAGCGGCAAAGTCTATATAACGGCGTACTTTCTGATTATTAGCTGCGTGAGTACCATTAGGCTTGGTCTTACTATAATCTACCTTGTCTAGGTCAATAGTAGGTAGGTCATTGGTATAAGCCCAAGATGATTTTCCTGTAATCATTTCCCACCAAACGCCTATATATTTCACAGGTTTTATCCAAGAGGTGTCTGGTAGAGCACAAGGGTCATTTAGGTTTAGAATTAAGCGAGAGGCAAGTATATCACGAGCGTCATCACTGACCATTATGGTACGCCAAGGAGTATGATAAGGAGTATATAGGTGTCCTTTGTTTCCTTGAGCATCAGGGGTAAGGTGTGATTGGAAGATGAATTTTTTATCGTCCAGATTCAAGTGCATACAAGGATAATTCACTAGAGCAGCCTCGTGCAAGTTGATATATAAGCCGTCTTGGCTTTTCATCATCAGAGAGGTCTGTACTCCAGTAGGAGAGAAAGGAGTCTGGCAGACGTTTTTAATCACAGCCTGAGGCATTTGCTCACGAATCTGGGAGAGCTTACACTCAGTATAGTCATATTCTTGTGTATCATAATCTCCTGGAATCCACCAAGCGGTATGGTCTCCTGCCATAGCAAATTGGCTAAGCTCTTCTGAAATTACAAAATAAGTAAGTTCTTTCTGCTGGGGGAACTCATATCGGAAGCCTACCCCTTCATTATATACACGAAAGCGAATATTCATCTTTCGGAGGGAGGTAGTTTGTTCTAGAGAAACTAATAATTCGTTATAGTGGTTAAGAATCTCTGTTTCTTCTCCCCATACAGGTTGCCAAGTTTCTTTGAAGTTTGTCTTTTGAGCATCTAGAATTTTAAAATTCTCAGTAAGGGATTCACTTCCCTTTAGTAGGAAACCTAAGCTACTCTCCTTAATAACAGGTTTGTTCTTATAGCTGATTTTATAAAAGGGGACCCCCTGTTTATTCAGGGAAAAAGAAACAACTACATTCCCATTGGGAGAAGCTTGTTCTTGCGCTACAATAGGAATAAAAGTACTTACAAAAAACGAAGTAAGCACACCTAATAATATTCGCTTCATTAGTATTTTGATTAAGGTTACTGAGGTGCAAGATACAATTTTTTTTTCATATTATAAAAATAAAATAGCAAAAAGATATTTAAAAAAACACAAAAACTATTGAGATAAAATAATTCATAGTTCTATAACTTTGGCATATTAATTGCCTTTATATAAGGGTCAGTATTGAAGGAGAATGTTAAATGTCTGATTTTGAATATAATTGATGAATTGAATCTTCTTTTTCAGAAAAATGAATACAAAAATAACTGACAAAATTACATAAATACTTATTATAAAAAATGAAAATAGGAAATTTTGACAGCTTTCTACAAGGGGAAGATTTCACTGAGAATACAGAAATAATCTCTATCAACACAGGAGAGGACAGATTGACTCTACAGGAACCACTCCCAGAGGTACTATCCATTCTTCCTCTGAAAAATACAGTTCTTTTCCCAGGAGTGGTACTTCCTATTACCATTCGTAGAGAAGCTTCTATGCAACTAATAAAAGAGGCTATGGATACCAAATATATAGGAACCATTAGCCAAAAAAATGATATTGAAAATCCACAAAAAGAAGATATCTATAGAGTAGGAACGGTAGCACGTATCCTCAAAACGTTAAAAATACCTGATGGGAGCCTTACTATTTTTGTACAAGGAACACGTCGTTTTCAGGTAGAAGAATTCGTGGAGGAACAGCCTTATTTTAAAGCTAGAGTAAGAGAAATAACAGAGATAAGACCCTCAGAGGAGGATGAGCAGTTCTCCGCCACAATGGAAGTACTCAAGGATATTTCTTTGCGTTTGCTTAAGGAAATGTCCAATACCTCCTATGAACTTCCTTTTACTATCCAGAATATAGAGGATGATCCTACTCTTATCAATTATCTAGCTTCTTATTCTCCTCTTTCGGTAGAGGAAAAACAAGAAATCCTAGAACAAGATAGCTTCCTTACAAGAGCTTGGGCTATTATTAAGTACTTTGGTGTAGAGATTCAGAAAGTTTCTCTACGAAAGGAAATTCAGAATAAAGTACATAAGGATTTTGATAAGCAACAGCGTGATTTCTTCTTACATCAGCAAATCCAAGCTATTCAAAAGGAATTAGGCAATGAATCTTTTGAAGCAGATATTGATAAGTTCAGGGAGCAAGCTAAAAAGAAACAATGGAACGAAAAAATCCAAAAGCACTTTGAAAAAGAATTGGCAAAAATCCAGCGAATGAGTCCTCAGATGCCAGATTATGCGATTCAACGTAATTATATTGATTTGCTTTTAGACTTACCTTGGAATGAATATTCTAAAGATAAATTTGATCTTAAGAAAGCCCAAAAGATATTAGATAAGGATCATTATGGCTTGGAAGATGTTAAGCGTAGAATCATTGAATACTTGGCTGTACTTAAGCTTCGTAATGATATGAAATCACCTATCTTATGCCTTTACGGACCTCCAGGGGTAGGGAAAACTTCTCTAGGACGTTCAATAGCTAAGGCTTTGGGTAGAGAGTATGTACGAATGTCCTTAGGAGGCTTACGTGATGAAGCAGAAATACGAGGACATAGAAAAACTTACATAGGAGCTATGCCAGGACGCATTCTTCAACTGATTAAAAAAGCAGGAAAGTCTAATCCCGTATTTGTATTGGATGAGCTAGATAAGCTTAGCAATGGTTACGGAGGAGATCCTTCTTCAGCAATGCTTGAAGTACTTGATCCTGAGCAGAATAATGAGTTCTATGATAATTTCCTTGAAATAGGTTATGACCTCTCCAAGGTGATGTTTATAGCTACAGCTAACGACCTCAGTACCATACAACCTGCCTTACGTGATAGGATGGAAATTATCAATGTTTCTGGTTATACAATTGAGGAAAAGATAGAAATAGCAAAGCATTTTCTACTTCCTAAAATATTGAAAGAACACGGAGTAGATGCCAAGCAGATACAGTTAGGCAAGAAGGAAATAGAGCGTATAATAGAAGGTTATACAAGAGAATCAGGCGTAAGAAGTCTAGAAAAACAGATAGCTAAGATTGTTCGTTATATAGCTAAGTCTATCGCAATGGAGGAAGAATTCAATCCTAAGGTCTCTATAGATGATATCAGTAAAATACTTGGGATAGCTACAATGGAGAGGGATAAATATGAAAATAATGAAGTGGCTGGTGTGGTAACTGGTTTAGCTTGGACGAGTGTGGGGGGAGATATTCTTTTCATAGAATCTACAATCTCAAAAGGTTCAGGAGGACTTACCATTACAGGAAATTTAGGAAATGTGATGAAGGAATCTGCCACAATAGCTTTGGAGTACATTAAGGCACACGCAGAACAATTTGGCTTGGATGAAAGGCTCTTTGAGCAATATAAGATACATATCCATATTCCAGAAGGAGCGACTCCTAAGGATGGACCTAGTGCGGGAATTACGATGCTTACTTCTCTTTTGTCCTTACTGACCCAACGACGTGTGAAGAAGAATTTAGCAATGACAGGAGAGATTACCTTACGCGGGAAGGTACTTCCTGTAGGGGGAATCAAAGAAAAAATACTTGCCGCTAAGCGAGCAGGAATTAAGGAAATTATCTTGTGTAAAGATAACCAGAAAGATATTAATGAAATAAAGCAAGACTATCTACAAGGACTTACATTTCATTATGTAACAGAGATGGAGGAAGTGATAAGTCTTGCCATTATAGATGAGAAAGTGAAAAATCCTAAAATATTTACTTTCACCACTTCTGAAAAATCCTAAATATTGAAAAGTAAAGGAAAATATATATTTTCTTTAACAGTTATATTGAAATAAATCGGTTATTTTTGCCCAATTATTAAAATAAAGTTTTTATGACAAAAGAACAATTTTTGCAAGAAGCAGAAGAAAAAATCAATGCTTTGACAGAAAAAATCAATACGCTAACAAAAAGTGTAGGTATTGAAACAGGAGATCTTAAAGAAAAAGCCCAACAAGAACTCAATAAGCTATTAGCTGACAAATCCTCTCTTTCTGAAAAATTTGAAGCTCTTAAGAATGCTGGAGATGATAAATGGGAAGAAGCTAAAAAGGCTTTCTCTGATGTTACCTCTTCTTCTTCTCTTTCAGAAGGAATACAAAAGGGGATAGATGCTGTTAAAAATCTATTCTAAGAAAAAGTATTTTAATGAATGAAAAAATCCGCTTAAAAGGCGGATTTTTTGCCAAAAAAATTGTATCTTTGCCAGCTTTAAATAAAGATTATGTTTGATAATTTAAGTGATAAATTAGATAAAGCACTACATATCCTTAAGGGACACGGACAGATTACAGAAATAAATGTAGCTGAGACTCTTAAGGAGGTGCGTCGAGCATTATTGGATGCCGATGTCAATTATAAGATAGCAAAAGAATTTACCTCCAAGGTAAAAGAAAAAGCACTCGGACAGAACGTATTAACTACCTTACAACCAGGACAGTTAATGGTTAAAATTGTTCGTGATGAGCTTACTGAGCTAATGGGAGGAGACGCCACAGGAGTCAATCTTAATGGGAATCCGGCTGTAATCTTGATGTCAGGATTACAAGGGTCAGGAAAAACTACTTTCTCTGGAAAATTAGCAAATTTTCTTAAAAATAAGAAGAGTAAAAAGCCTCTTCTGGTGGCTTGTGACGTTTATCGTCCAGCTGCGATTGACCAGTTGCATATTGTTGGAGAGCAAGTAGGAGTAACTGTTTTCTCTGAAAAAGGCAATAATAATCCTGTCGAAATTGCTCGAAAAGGGGTAGAATATGCTAAAAGCAATGGCTTCAATGTGGTAATTATAGACACCGCAGGGCGCTTGGCTGTAGATGAGCAAATGATGAAAGAAATTGCTGAAATACATAAAGCAGTATCTCCTCAAGAGACACTATTTGTGGTAGATGCAATGACAGGGCAAGACGCTGTTAATACAGCTAAAGCTTTTAATGATGTATTGGATTTTGACGGGGTTATCCTTACTAAGTTAGATGGTGACACACGAGGAGGGGCAGCTATCTCTATTAAGTCGGTAGTTAATAAGCCTATTAAGTTTGTAGGAACAGGGGAGAAGATGGACGCTATAGATGTGTTCTATCCTGCTCGTATGGCAGATAGGATTCTCGGGATGGGCGACGTTGTCTCTTTGGTGGAGAGAGCTCAAGAACAGTTTGATGAAGAGCAAGCTCGCAAGCTACAGAAAAAAATAGCGAAAAATCAGTTTGGTTTTGATGATTTTCTTTCTCAGATTCAGCAAATCAAAAAAATGGGAAGTATGAAAGACCTCTTGGGAATGCTTCCAGGAGTAGGAAAAGCAGTAAAAAACCTAGATATAAGTGATGATGCCTTTAAATATATAGAGGCTATTATCTATTCAATGACTCCTGCAGAACGCTCAAATCCGGCTATTATCAATACCTCTCGTAAGAACCGTATTGCTAAGGGAAGTGGGCGAAATATTAATGAAGTGAATCAGCTCCTTAAGCAATTCGACCAAATGAGTAAAATGATGAAGATGATGCAAGGAGGAGGAGCTAAGCAAATGATGCGTATGATGCAAGGAATGCCAGGAGGAATGCCTAAATTCTAAAAATAAATAAGATAATAAAATAAAAATGTCAGAAAGTTCACAATTATTAACAGATAAATACTTTCACTTTATTCGTAAAGTGGTAGCTTCTGGAATCGTTTTTTGTTTAAAAGATGAAAAAGAATATGCAGCAGCTTGTACATCTTCTCAGTTTGAAGCTGAAGATGGGGAGGAAGTGGCAGTAATTCCTTTTTGGTCGGAGAAAGAATATGCACAGAATTGCGTGCAAGAAGAGTGGGAAGATTATAAAGTATCAGAGATTCCTCTGGCTGACTTTATGGAAAATTGGTGTTTGCATCTTCTAGAGGAAGATACTGTAGCAGGGATAGATTTTGATGAAGATCTTTTTGGTTATGAAGAACATCCTATTCATTTGCTTAAAGAGCTTATCGCTGAAGTAGAGGCAAACAAACTGAATCTAACTTTCCAGAGCTTTTCTTCTTTGAATGATTTAAGAG
>CAJPPS010000009.1 GCA_905372595.1 uncultured Capnocytophaga sp.
ATTTTATTATGAGGCAAAGATACTGATTTTTTTTGAATTCATACAAAATTTTTGCGTTTTTATTTTCGCCTAGAAAACACCTTGTAAAATATTGATTACAAAATATTTAAACACAAAAATAACCCTATAAATTCTTATTCTTTCTCCCATTCTTGGATTTATTAAGAGGACAAAAAGCGGATTTGCCCCTAATAAAAGACAAAAGTATATTTTACTCTTTGCGCCTGCTGACTACCTGCTCATATACCTGCTCGTACATAGGGATAATTTTTCTTTCATCAAAGAGGGAAGCCTGCTGTAAGGCTTGGGCTTTGAAGCGGGATAGGGTGGCTTCGTCCTTGAGAATGACAAGGGCATTCTGCACCATTGCCTCAATATCGCCTATGGGGCTTAAGAAGCCTGAATAGCCCTGCTTATTGACCTCAGGAATCCCTCCTGCATTGCTGGAGATCACAGGCACTCCTTGCGCCATAGCCTCAAGGGCAGCGAGCCCAAAGCTCTCGGATTCTGAGGGGAGCAAGAAGAGGTCGGAAGAGCAGAGTACCTCATCTATTTCCAAGCTATTCCCTAGGAAGATAACCGAATTCTGTAAGCCTAAGCGATGTACGAGGGCTTGGGTATGCTCCCTATCAGGTCCGTCACCTACCATAATGAGTTTTGCTTTCTTATGGGGGAGCAATTGGTAGAAAATTTCGACAACATCGGGGGTTCTTTTAACCTTTCTGAAGTTACTGATGTGGGTGATAATAAGCTCATCAGGATTGGCGAGCATTGCTCGTTGGCATCTTTTAGGAGCGTTTTTTTTCTGTTCTATATCAATGAAGTTAGGAATCACCTTGATGTCCTTATGAATGTCAAAAAGGTCATAGGTATTCTTACGGAGGCTTTCGGAGACGGAAGTTACGGCATCGGAAGCGTTGATGCTGAAGGTTACCGCCGTCTTATAATACTCGTGGTTCCCCACTAGGGTTATATCGGTACCGTGTAGGGTGGTGATAATAGCCACCGAGATACCCTCCTGCAGGAGAATCTGCTTTGCCATATAGGCGGCATAGGCGTGAGGAATCGCATAATGAGCGTGAATGACATCAATACGGTATTCGCGTACCACCTCGACCATTTTGCTAGAGAGTGCTAGCTCATAGGGCTGATAGCGGAATAGCGGGTACTCCTCCATATACACCTGATGGAAATAGATATTCTTATGAAATACCGATAGGCGTACCGGTTGCCCATAGGTAATAAAATGCACTTGGTGCCCCTTGTGAGCGAGTGCAACGCCTAATTCTGTAGCAACAACACCACTTCCTCCAAAGGTAGGGTAACAAACAATAGCTATATTCATAATAAATTAACGATATGAGCCATAATAGGCAGTTTTTTTAAGTTTTTATAGGTTATTATCACTTGTATTCCATAAAAAATTGACAAGAGGGCTACAAACCCGTGCCCGTGTATAGAAGCAAGACAAAGACTATGGCACTTGGAATACTGAAAGCTTATTATAGGGGTAAAATTTGCATTTTTCCCTATAAATGATATCTGGCTTGAGCGGTTACACTCATATCCGAAAAATCGCCTCTGAGGTACTTATAATAAGCGGCAATTCCAATCATTGCGGCGTTATCAGTGCAGTACTGGAAAGGCGGAATAAAAGTCTGCCAATGGTGCTTGTGAGCCAGCTGTTGTAAGGCTGTGCGCAGGGCAGAATTGGCGCAAACGCCTCCTCCTATGGCTATCTGGGTAATACCTGTCTGAGTTACAGCTTTTTTGAGCTTACGCATCAGGATTTCGATGATTGTATATTGTACAGAAGCACAGATATCAGCCATGTTATCTTGGACAAAAGAAGGGTTCTGTTGGGTTTGCTTTTGGATAAAGTAGAGGACAGCGGTTTTGAGTCCTGAGAAGCTAAAGTCCAAGCCTTCTACCTTTGGAAAAGGGAAAGGGAACGCCTTAGGATTGCCCTCTTTCGCATATCGGTCGATGAGGGGACCCCCTGGGTAAGGGAGTCCGAGGATTTTAGCGGTTTTGTCGAACGCTTCCCCTACGGCGTCATCTTGGGTCTGCCCTAGGATTTCCATCGAAAAATAGTCGGTTACCTTCAGAATCTGGGTATGTCCTCCGCTGATGGTCATTGCCAGAAAGGGGAAAGTAGGTTTTTGCTGGGCTGGGTTCTCAATAAAATGAGACAAAATATGTCCTTGCAGGTGATTGACCTCTATCAAGGGGATTCGTAAGGCGAGCGCCAAGGACTTAGCGAAAGAGACACCTACAAGGAGGGATCCCTGTAAGCCTGGTCCTCGGGTGAAAGCAATAGCAGCGAGCTGAGACTTCTCCACCTGAGCCTGTGCCAAGGCTTGATCGACCACCGGAACGATGTGCTGCTGATGGGCACGAGAAGCCAGCTCAGGCACTACGCCCCCATACTGCTGATGTACCTGCTGGCTGGCAATGACATTGGAAAGGACTTTATCGTCCTGTAGTACTGCCGCAGAGGTATCATCACAGGAAGATTCTATGGCTAATATATAAGTAGCTTGAGGATGCATTATTCGGGTTAAAAAAAATTTATATCAGTCAAGTAGGAAGTATGGATTTTTATTGTATTTTTGTACCCATTTTAACTTGTGATCAGTTCCTCCTAAAAATAGGGCAAAAATACTAAAAAAATAAATAAGAGAAAGGTGGTTGGAAAATTTTTTCGCGTTCTGAAAAAAATCATCAAAATAAGTTGTTACCTCCTGGTTTTCATCTTCTTATTACTGACAATCCCTGCTGTACAGAGCTACTTAGGGAATCGAGCAATGGCGTGGCTGAACTCGGAGTATAATGTAGATATAGAGGTAGAACGGCTTTCGGTGAGCCTTACGGGAATGATAGGGCTAGATGGCGTCCTGATACGAGACCATCATCGGGATACCCTTATCGCAGCCCAAGAAATCCGTACCCCTATCCTTGATATAAGGCAACTGATCAATGGGAACTTATACTTCTCGACCATTGAAGCCGATGGGCTCTACTTGGATATGAAGACCTACAAGGGAGACACCCTCTCGAACTTGGATATCTTCATTTCCCGTTTTAATAGTGGTGCTCCTGCCAGCCAAGAGCCTTTCATAATGAAAGCCAACGAAATCAACCTGCGAGAGGCGCGCTTTCGTGTATGGGATGAGGATACCACAGGCGACCCTACCCTTACCTACATAGACCACCTAAGCACCCGCATTTCAGATTTCAGCATCTATGATTCTGAAGTAACTATGGAGATGAAAACGGGCTCTTTGCGCCTAGATAAGCACTTACAGATAGAGGAGCTGAGCACTTATTTTCACTACAATAATTCGCTAATTGCACTGGATAAAGTGCTGCTAAAAACCCCCTATTCGCAAGTAGATGCCGATATTAGCTTCCACGCTTATAAGGAGAGTTATGCCGACTTCCTGAACAAGGTAACCCTAGAGGCTACCCTCAGGGAATCACACATTGGCACGGAGGACATCAATGGGTTCTATAACGGGTTCGGGCAAGGAAAGCTCATTGATATAGAAGGGGAAGGCAAGGGTACTCTTAACAACCTCTCTATCAGCAATATCAACCTATATACAGAGAATACAGCTATAGAGGCAGAGGAAATCCTTCTGAGGAATGCCTTTGACAAGGGGAAGGACTTCGTATTCTGGGGGAATTTCCCTCATTTTGCGTCGGTGTATAGTGATTTGGCGGGGCTGATGCCTGAGGTCTTGGGCAAGCAGCTTCCGGAGGAACTGCGTGATTTTGGGTTCTTTGAGGGGGTAGCGGAGCTTACTTATACCACCCGTGACCTGCTGATAGATGCGGATGTATTCACCCAGAAGGGCGACTTTATCCTCAGTGGAAGCCTGTATAACATCTCCCACCCTAAGGAAGCCACCTACGAGGGTTCTCTGGAGACCTACCGCTTACAGCTAGGGAAGCTCTTGAGAATCTCGGATATGAAGGAGCTTTCGGCAGGGATTAAGTTCTCTGGCAAGGGTATCGACTACAGCCACCTGAATAACTCCAACGAGCTATCCCTGACCACCACCATTCATTCCGTAGAATATCGCGATTACCTCTATCAGGATATAGAGCTCAAGGCGAACTATGCCCATAGGAAGCTCAAAGCCAACGCTCAGATAGCGGATAAGCACCTAAATATGCACTTTGAAGGGGCGATAGACCTGCTTTCTTCCAAGAAGCAACACTACAGCCTTACGGGGGAGATGAACCACGTGGATTTGAAAGCATTGGGCTTCATCAAAAAGGACTCTATTGCGCAAGTAAGAGGAAATATAGACCTGAACATCAAGGGGAATACGCTGGACGATATGGAAGGGCGTATTGTGCTCAAAAATGCTTCTTATAAGAAAAATATAGACACGTATAACTTTGCCGATTTCTCCATTGAGATTCAGAAAGACACCAATAGTGTCCGCACCATTACGCTAGAATCACCGGATATCATTTCGGGGAAGGTGGAGGGCGAATTCAAGTTTGCCCAGATAGGCAAAGTACTGGTCAATACCCTTGCTTATGGGTTTGACAACTATAAGCCTTTTAAGGTAATGCAAGGGCAATACCTAACGTTTGATTTTAAGATTTACAATAAGATTATAGAGATATTCCTTCCGGAACTCTCTTTTGCTCCGAACACCTTTATTCGTGGAAAATTGGTGGGTGATGAGAATGATTTCAAGATTAATTTCCGCTCACCCTATATCCATTTGTATGAGACCACGCTCAAGGGGGTGAATCTGGAATATGACAAGAAGAATCCGCACTATCGTTCGCTGATACAGCTCTCGAGTATCCAGAACCCCTATTATCAGATAGAGGAATTCAATATCCTGAACACCTCCAAGGAGGATACCCTATTCTTCAAGACGGAGTTCAAGGGAGGAAAGAACTCCGAGGATGATTACACGCTGAACTTCTATCATACGATTAACAAGAAGCGACAATCGGAAGTAGGGATGTTGCCTTCGACGATATTTTTCAAGAATAACGAATGGCATATAGGAGATGAGCGAGAGACGAAGGTTGTTTTCGACCGCAAGATGGATTCGATCTATATCCAACACTTCAGGCTCCATCACGAGAATGAAACCATAGCCTTTGATGGGCGCCTAGGTCGGGAGGATTATAAGGACTTACACCTAGTTTTTGACAAAGTAAATATCAATGATATCCTTCCGAAGATGGAAGGGCTGGATACCCAAGGAATCCTCAATGGGCATCTGTCACTGCTCCAGCGCAAGAAGCTATACTACCCTTCGGCAAACCTATCCATTAAGGGGGTTAGCCTCAATAGCTATGACTTAGGCGACCTGATTGCTACCCTAGAGGGGAATGAAGACCTGACGTTCTTCAAAGCCAACCTAGAGTTTCTCAACGAATTAGGCTCCGGGCTCCACGCCTATGGGGGTATCACGGTAGATAAGGGGGACACGTGGCTGAACCTGACAGCGGATGTGAATAAGGTACGCTTAGAGCCTTTCTCTCCGCTGATGCAGGACATCCTTTCCGACCTCAAGGGGAGCCTCACAGGGCAAGCTCGTATCACAGGAACAGCCAGCAAGCCCAAGATAGAGGGCAGCCTCTTACTCAATGAAGGGAGCGTGGGCGTGCCTTACCTGAAGGTGGATATGGACGTGGCGGAGAACACCCTCATCAGCCTACAGGATAACCAGTTCGTATTCCAAGAGACCACCCTTACCGATAAGATATTCAAGACCCAGACGGCTTTCAATGGGCGCATCTACCACCGAGATTTCTCGGACTGGTTCCTAGACCTACACTTTGACACCAAGGGCAAGAAGTTCCTAGTACTCAACACCCAAGCCAAGGACAACGACCTGTTCTATGGTACGGCTTTCATTGTAGGGAAGGCAAGTATTACGGGGAATATCAACGAACTGACCATAGGGGTAAAAGCCGTATCAGGCGAGGGCACCCAGTTCAAGATTCCGCTAAGCGACACCCAGACGGTGGGGGACGATTCCTATATCAACTTTGTTAGCAAAGAGACTATTCATAAAAAAGGCATCGTACCGAAGACCTACCAAGGGCTAGAGATGAACTTTGACGTAGATATCCTCCCTACAGCAGAGGTGGAAATCATCGTAGATCCGAAGAACAACTCCAACCTTATCGGTAGGGGTGCGGGAACGATTCTGCTGGAGATTAACACCAATGGGAAGTTCAATATGTGGGGGGACTTTATCACCACCTCAGGGGAATATAACTTCAAGTATGAGGGGCTCATTGACAAGAAATTCAAGGTACTCCCTGGGGGTTCCATCTCGTGGAATGGGGAACCTATGGGGGCGAGCCTGCAGAACCTCAAAGCTGCCTATTCCCTCTATGCCAACCCCTCTATCCTACTGAATTCCAACCAGTATAACCGAAAGATACTCACCCAAGTGGTGATCAACCTACAGGGAGACCTGACACGTCCGGAGACCGTTTTTGACATTCAGTTTCCGGATAGTAGCCCGAACCTGACGGCAGAACTCAACTACCGCCTAGAGGATAGGGACAAGAAACAGCTACAAGCCTTCTCCCTGCTGGCACAAGGGAACTTCCTGAGTGATGCCTCTGCTGGGGATAAGCTCCTTTCTTACAATATGCTGGAGACGGCGGCGGGGATCTTCAACCAATTGCTCTCCAGTGAGGATGACAAGCTGAATATGGGACTGAGCTACGAGACAGGAGACGCTAACCCCAATGGAGCCTATAGCAATGCCGATAGGCTGGGCATTACCGTATCCACGGATATCACCGAATGGATGCGCTTCAATGGGAAGCTAGGGATTCCTGTAGGAGGGGTTACCCAGACGGCTGTAGCGGGCGACTTCGAACTCCAGTTCCTCCTTACCAAGGACGGCAGGCTCAGTGCCAAAATATTCAACCGAGAGGATGAGCTCCAGCAATACCTCATTGACCGGATAGACTACTCCCAAGGGGTTGGGCTGACCTATAAGGTGGATTTCAACACCTTTAAGGAGCTTATCCAAGGAATTTTCAAACGTGCTAAAGAAAAGAAATGACCCTAACAGCCCTCAAGCAAGCCTTCGTTACTGGGCTTCCTCAGTATGAGCCTATGGAAGCCGAGAGCCTGTTCTTCCTCGTACTAGAGGAATGCTGTGGGCTCAGTAGGGTGGCATATCATCTAGAACCTCAGCGGGCTATGAGCAAGGAGGCAATGGCTCAAATAACCCCTATCCTAGAGGCGCTTGCCCAAGATAAGCCCCTGCAATATATCCTACAGAAAGCCTTCTTCTATGGGAGAGACTTCTATGTAGATAGCAATGTATTGATACCCCGCCAAGAGACCAATGAGCTGGTAGAGGAAGCCCTGAGACTAATGCCCCTTGATACCCCCTTGCGTGTGATAGACCTATGTACTGGTAGTGGGTGTATAGCGGTAACGCTCCAAGCGGAACGCCCCTTGAGTGAGGTGTGGGCGTTGGATATCAGCCCGCAAGCCCTTGGGGTAGCCCAGCGCAATGCGCAGCTGTACCAAGCCCCTATCCACCTACTAGAGGCAGACCTGCTCACCTTAGCTTCGCTGGAGGGGACTTTTGACCTGATCATCTCCAACCCTCCTTATGTAAGGGAGTGTGAGAGAGCCACTATGGCGGAGAACGTCCTGAAGTACGAACCTTCCTTAGCTCTTTTTGTTCCTGACGCCCAGCCCTTGCTCTTCTATGAGCAAATCGTCCGGCTTGCCCTGAAGCACCTGCGTAAGGGAGGCTACCTGTTGCTGGAAATCAACCAATACCTCTCCCAAGAGACCTTTGAGCTGCTATGTGATAACGGCTTTGCCTCTGTACGCCTACTGAAAGACCTTCCTGGGAATGACCGGATGCTTATAGCCCAATTATAATGCTTATACAAACCTTAAAAACAGATACAAAATGAATGCCAATACCATTACTGAAGGAATCCTGAAAGCTGTAGGAGCTATAGTAGGAATCGTACTGCTCTGCTGGGGACTCTACCAGTTGCGGAACGTTCTGCTATATCTTATCCTAGCGGCTATATTAACCCTTATCAGCGAGCCTATGGTACAATTCCTCAAAAAGCGATTAAAACTCAAAAATACCTTTGCTACGATTATCTCTATCAGTGTTATTTTGTGCTTTTTTGCGGGAATTATCAGCCTATTTATCCCTTTGCTTCTCTCACAGGGAAAGAACTTAGCTTCTATTGATTTCCAGAGCTTAAATAAGAACATTCACCTGTTCTTTGATAAGATTTTAGTTTCGGTAGGGCTCTCGCAATTAGAATCGGATATTGCCGATATTACTGAATTACTGAATCTGGAAGATATCTCCTCTGTAGTGAATGGCTTCTTAGGAGTAATTAGTAATATAGGAATGGGACTCTTCTCTACTTTCTTCATCGCCTTTTTCTTTATGAAAGATGGAGAAGCCATTAGTAGAAGCTTCCTTAGCTTAGTCAAGCCTCAGCGCCTTCCCAAGATTCAGGAGACACTTGAGGAGATTAAGCAACTACTTACCCGCTACTTCGTAGGGCTTTTCCTACAGCTGAGTGTGATCTTTATCCTTCTGACTATTGTTCTGCTGATTTTTGGGGTAAAAGACGCCTTAATCATAGCTTTCTTATGTGCCTTGCTGAATATTATCCCGTATATAGGTCCTATGATAGGGGCGGTAGTGATTTCAGTACTCACCATCTCCAATTTTATGGATGCTGATGTACAAACGGTTATCGTGCCCAAGACGATTTACGTACTGATAGGCTTCCTCTTGACCCAAGGGATTGACAATATGCTCAGCCAGCCGATTATTTTCTCTAACTCAATGAAGTCCAGCCCATTGGAGATATTTTTGATAACGCTCATCTGTGGAACACTTTTCGGTATTGTAGGAATGGTAGTGGCTATTCCTGCCTATACAGTGCTGAAGGTGCTCCTGAAAGCTATTTTCCCTAAAAATAGGCTTGTACAACTGCTCACTGCTAAGATATAAGATGCTGAATAAAGACCTTTTGGCTCCTGAAGTACAGGCGTATATAGGGGCGCACGTTCAGGAAGATATCGCACAATTTTCGCTCAAGAAATCTCCTTTTGAAGGGATTACCTCAGGGGAGCTTGCCCAGCAGTTATGGGGTCGGGTGAAGAGTAAGGAGAAGCTTCCCCTATGGCACCAAGCTCAGGGGATTTATTTTCCGGCTAAGCTCTCGCTGGAGCAAGCCTCATCGGAGGCTACAGCGCGGTATAAAGCTTCATTGGTAGGGGGAGGCACCCTACTGGACGCCACAGGAGGCTTTGGGGTGGATGATTATTATTTTGCCCAACGGTGTCAGGAGGTTACCCATTGCGAACTCCAAGAGGAGCTTTCGGAGATCGTCGCTCATAATTTTGAGGTACTGGGCGCCAATGTCCGCTGTATAGCAGAGGATTCCTATGCTTACCTAGGGCGGGAAGGCAAGCGTTATGATACGATTTACCTAGACCCCGCGCGCCGTGATAGCCATAAGCAGAAGGTATTTTTCCTAGAGGACTGCACGCCGAATGTTCCCAAGAGCTTGGACTTTCTCTGGCAATATACCGATGTGCTCCTAGTGAAAGCCTCTCCTATGCTGGATATCAGCCGTGCGCTCAAGCAACTGCCCCAGACCCACCAAGTACATATCGTAGCGGTAGCGGGGGAGGTCAAGGAACTGCTTTTCCTGCTCAAGAAAACGCCTCTTGAAGGGGAGGTACTGATTAAGACGGTACATATGCTCCCTACCCGTACCGATATCTTTAGCTTCTTTCCTTCAGAAACAGACCCAAAGGATATCCCTATGACTCAGGGCTACCTCTGTCGCTACCTCTATGAGCCGAATGCTGCCCTACTCAAGGGCAATGGTCTCTTCCCTGTGGGGCGTGCTTATGGGCTGAAGTATCTCAACAGAGACTCCCAACTGCTCCTAGGGGCGGAGTATATCCCCGACTTCCCTGGGCGGGTCTTCCTCATCGATGAGCTCCTTGCCTATGACCGAAAGCTCCTCAAGAGCGGCAAGATAGCGCAAGCCAATATCACGGTACGTAACTTCCCTATGAAAGTCTCCGAGATACGAGAACGGTTCTCCATTGCCGAAGGGGGGGATCGGTATTTGTTCTTCACGCAGGGAGGAATAGGGAACAAACTGGTGATTATTTGTCGCAAACCGTTTGTATAATTGGCTATAAAATTGTAAATTTGCAACGTTTATGAGACAGTTATTCCTTATACTCCGGCGAGAATATCTCACCCGCATCCGCAACAAGTCCTTCCTGCTGATGACTTTCCTCAGTCCGCTAGCGTTCGTAGGCTTGTCGGTAGTAATTATGTACCTCACCCAGCTGAATAACCACGCCGAGCGCTCTATAGAGATTCTCGATGAGAGTGGGCAACTGGAGAGGGCTTTTGAGCACCAGAATGATTTTTCCTATCATTACCACCGAGAGGGCGACCTAGAGCAGCTCAAGAAGCGCTCACAGGGGAGCGACTCGTACGGACTGCTACACATTCATAAGAGGTTGGATTCTTTTGCTTTTTTCAGTTCAGAGTCTCCTAGTCCCACCTTTGTAGAAAACCTTCAAAAAACGATAGAGCAAGGGCTTTTTTACCTCAATCTAGAGAAATCCGCCATTCGCCCTGAGCAAATCACCCAAGCCCAAGCGCATATATCCATTGGGCTACAGACGTTCTCAGGGAATGAGAGTTCGCAGATGACAAGCTGGCTCCAGCTGATTTTCGGAGGGACAGCGGGTTACCTACTGATGATGTTCATCATTGTATATGGGAATATGATTATGCGGAGTGTGATTGAGGAGAAGAGTAGCCGTATTGTGGAGATTATCCTTAGCTCAGTGCCTCCTCGCAGGTTGCTCTTGGGGAAGATTCTGGGCACCTCATTGGTAGGGATTAGCCAATTTGTGGTCTGGATAGGCATCGGAGGGGTGCTTTATAGCCTGCTACCGATAGCTCCTACCGAAGGGATTGCAGAGCTATCGGGGCTGAAGGAGTCGGTGAGCTTGCTTCCGTTAGGGAAGCTCTCGGTATGCTTTTTGTTATACTTTGTAGGGGGATACTTGGTATATAGTGCCTTCTATGCGATGATAGGGGCAGCGGTGGATAGTGAGACGGATACGCAACAGTTTCTTTTTCCGGTGTTGCTTCCGCTGATGCTAGCTATCTATGTAGGGTTCTTCACGGTGATAGAGGCGCCTCACGGGAGTGTCTCGACGGTATTTTCGTATATCCCGCTGACCTCGTCGGTGGTGATGCTGATGCGGATTCCTTTTGGGGTATCGTGGGGAGAGATTCTGGTCTCCTTAGGGGTGCTATATGGTTTTTTCCTAGGGTGCTTGTGGGTAGCAGGTCGCATCTATCGTATAGGGGTGCTCTCCTATGGCAGGAAGCCCACCTATCGCGAACTATTCAAATGGCTAAAAATACGTAACTAAATGAGCAAAGACATCACTAATAGAGCTTTTCCCCTGTATTATATCCTGCTCCTGCTGAGTGTAAGCCTAGGGGTACAAGCACAGATGAACCAAGGGGAGCCTCACGTACAGGACAAGGCTTTTGAGAAGAAATTTATCAATATCAGAGACCTTTCCGATAAATTTATTCTAGATATGAAGTATGCCACAAAGGAGAATTTCCTAGGGCAAGTGGTGTATGACTGTCCCAAGTGCTACCTAAGGAAGGCGACAGCACAGGCATTGGTAGCGGCAGAGGCGGACTTTCTCAAGCTGGGCTATACGCTGAAGCTCTTTGACTGTTATCGCCCGCTTTCGGTACAGAAAAAGATGTGGAAAATCCTCCCAGGAACGCACTATGTAGCCAACCCCGCCAAGGGCTCCAAGCATAACCGAGGGGCAGCCGTGGACTTGACACTGGTGAAGGTAGCCACAGGGGAGGAAATGGATATGGGTACGCCCTTCGACACTTTCTCCGAGAAATCACATCACAGCTACCAGCAGTTGCCCAAGGAAGTCCTTGAGCGCAGAAAGCTACTAAAGCGCATAATGGAACAACACGGGTTCAAGGCAATATTCTCGGAATGGTGGCACTATGAATATCGTCCTGAGATGGCTTCCCCAGTGGAGAATTACCAGTGGCAGTGCCCTTAATGATTTTAAGAAAAAGAAATAATAAAGGCTAAATTCCAGCGAATAAACATAAATAATTCTTAAACTTGTATTATTCGGAAAAAAAATCTTAACTTTGGCACGATATTTTATAGTCTTCTCAGTGATATGAATAAAAGCGTTTTTTTCTTTGTGCTAAGCTTTCTGATAGGGAGTTATAGCGTTTGTGCTCAGAAGAGTACGCGTATAGCCTATGTGGATATGCAGTATATTCTTGATCATATGGACGAGTACAAGGTAGCCAGTGAGCAACTCAGCCAGAAGGTAGCCCAGTGGGAGAAGGAGATTAAGGAGAAGCAAGGAGAGATTACCCAGCGCAAGGAGAAGCTAGGTGCGGAGAAGCCGTTACTAACCCCTGAGATGGTCAAAGACCGAGAGGAAGAAATCCAAGTGCTGGAGGGGCAACTAGAGGACTATCGGCAGAAGCGATTTGGAGCCTCCACAGGCGATTACATCACCCAGCGGTGGAAGCTAGTACAGCCGATACAAGACCAAGTGTTCAACATCGCTCAGGAGATAGGCAAGACCAAGAAGTTTGATTACATCTTCACGGCAGAGGACGCCGCTTCTATCTATGCTGATGAGAAGAACGATATTACCAAGATAGTCCTACGCCTACTCAAGCGCAAGGATCATTCAGAAGACCGTAATAAGGAAATCAGTACCCTGCTGAAGGAAAACCTGAATTTTGAGTACAAAGATGAGAAACAACGCAAGGCAGAGGAACGGCAGAAGCAATATGAGTCCAACCTAGCCAAGCGACAACAGGAAAGAGAACAGCTTAAGAAGAAACGCCAAGAGGAGCTAGAGAAGCGACAACGCGAGCGCGCCGAGCTCCAAGAGAAGAGAAAAGCCGAAAAAGCAAATCAAACAAATAAAAAATAATATATTAATTAATTTAACACCTATAAAAATGATAAAAAACATTAGAAATTGGGTAATTGCAGCCGTATTTGTCCTTGGAGGTACCACTGTAGCTATGGCGCAAGCGAAAATAGCGCATATTGATTCTCAAAAGCTCCTTAACGAGATGCCAGAAATGAAAAAAGCACAGGCAGAGCTCCAGAAAATCGAACAGGGATTCACCAATGACATTCAATCTTCTATCAAAGAATACCAGAAGAAAGTAGAAGAATTCCAACGCAAAGTCAATGCCCTTACCGAAGCCCAACTCAAAGAAAAACAAGGGGAATTAGAGAAAGAACAAAGAGCTTTGGAAACTATGCAGAACAATATCCGTCAAGCACAACAGACCGCTTCAGAAGAGTATCAGAAAAAGAGCCAAGCCCTTATAGCTCCTATTATGGAAAAGGCGAAAAAAGCGGTAGAAAAAGTAGCCAAATCACAAGGATACCAGTATGTACTTGACTCAGCTAATGGTTCTGGAGTGATTGTATCAGACGGAAAAGACCTTTTCAATGAAGTGAAAAAAGAACTTGGATTCTAAACTATATTATTTGTTTATATTCTATTAATTACCTGAAGAGCTGTTCTGCCTTAGAACAGCTTTTCGCTTTTACCCTACTAAGATAACGTGAGTTCGATATAATAAAACATTGATTTACAGTTAGGTGTCGAGATATAATCACAAAATAATTCATTTTTAGGTAACACTTTGTGAGATAATATAATACAAAGAGCTTTATTCAGTTCTTTTTTCGTGCAAATTTGTGAAAATCACAGGAAATTTGAACTTATATTTATTGATTATCAAATAATTACTTACGTCGAACTCACGTTATAATAAATTAAAAATCGTGTTGGTAGAAAAATCGTCTACTTCTACCAACACGA
>CAJPPS010000010.1 GCA_905372595.1 uncultured Capnocytophaga sp.
CTTAATAAGCGTTAGGCTACGAGGGATTGATAATTTTAAATTTTGCAAAACGCAGAATGAGTGTCTTTTCACCTCCATTCTCAAAGCGTACTTTTGCTTTGCGATCAGTTCCAGTCCCTTCTAATTCAGTAACTGTTCCTTTTCCAAAACGTTCGTGTAGTAAGATATCTCCTACATTTACTTTAGGAATATCTCCTATGTGTACAGGTTTGGCTTGTTCGGGCTTTTGTAGGCGTAATTTTTTGAGTTCTTCCTCTTTAGGTTTTTTGTAAGCGGGAGGAGGACTATTAGTGGGTTTTTGCTGGCGTAATTTGCTTTTATCTATAGGTCGTTCAAAAGCATCAAAATTGAGTAAGGGCTTATAGCGGTAGCTTTCTTTGGAGGAGAGATATTCTAGATAACGGTCATCAATCTCATCAATAAATCGACTGGGCTCAGCATCCATTAGTTTTCCCCATCGGTAACGACTTTCGGTATAGGTAAGGAAAGCTTGCTTCTCGGCACGAGTGAGAGCTACATAGAATAAGCGTCGTTCTTCTTCTAGTTCGGTACGTGTATTTTGGCTTAGTGCAGAGGGGAATAAGTCCTCTTCCATACCTACAATGAATACATAAGGGAACTCAAGTCCTTTGGCAAGGTGAATGGTCATCAGGGATACCCGATTATCATCCTCAACTTCCTTGTCTAGGTCAGTGGCGAGAGCTACCTCTTGAAGAAATTCGGTAAGGGAGCCAGTGGCTTCATCTACCTCTTTTTGTCCTTCTACGAAATCACGAATCCCATTGAGGAGTTCTTCAATATTCTGCATACGTTCAATTCCTTCAGGAGTACCATCTTTCTTAAATTCATTTAGGATTCCTGTCCGTTTGGCTATATGCTCAGCAAGGGAAAAAGCATCATAGGACTGAAGCATTATACGGAAGCTCAGAATCATATTGGCAAACTCAATGAGCTTATTGCGAGTATTACTATTAATCCTCAGTCCATAGTCCATCAGTTCTAGATTTTTAATGATGGAGAATACCGGTAACTTAAATTCGTTGGCACAAAGGGTAAGCTTCTCTAAGGTTGTGTCTCCAATACCTCTGGCAGGGAAGTTGATGATACGATTAAGAGCTTCTTCATCGTTTTCATTGACTACTAAGCGGAAATAAGCAAGAATATCCTTAATTTCCTTTCGTTGGTAGAAAGAAAGTCCCCCATAGATACGATAAGGAATATCACGTTTTCTTAAAGCGTCCTCTATAGCTCTGGACTGTGAGTTGGTACGATAGAGAACGGCAAAATCCCCATAGGAGCGCTGGTGTTGCATTGCTTCTTCAAAAATGGAGCTTGCCACAAAGCGTCCTTCATCAGCATCGGTGGGACTACGATGTACCTTAATGGGAGCTCCTTCAGGATTAGCAGTCCATACAATTTTTTCCAGACGGGCTTTGTTATGTTCAATCACATTGTTGGCTGCTTCTACAATATTTTTAGAAGAACGGTAGTTCTGTTCTAAGCGATAGACTCCTACTTTTGGATAGTCTTTCTGGAAATTAAAAATATTATCAATATTTGCCCCACGGAAAGCATAGATACTCTGGGCATCATCACCTACCACACAGATATTTTGGAAGCGGTCAGCCAAGGCACGTACAATTAAGTATTGGGAATGATTGGTATCCTGATACTCATCTACAAGGATATAACGGAAGCGTAGCTGATACTTAGCAAGTACTTCAGGGAATACATTCAGGAGTTCATTGGTGCGTAACAGGAGGTCATCAAAGTCCATCGCACCTGCCTTAAAGCATCGTTCCACATAATTGCGATAGATATCCCCTAATCTAGGTTGCTTTGCCATCGCATCAGCTTCTATCAGTTCGGGAGAATTAAAGTATGCTTTTACTGTAATAAGGTTATTCTTATAAGAAGAAATACGATTGGCTATTTGCTTATACTTATATACATCCTTATCCAGAGCCATTTCTTTGATAATAGTTGCTATAAGCCTTTGGGAGTCCTGCTGGTCATAGATGGTAAAATCTCTTGGGAAGCCAAGCCTATGAGCCTCTTCACGAAGGATACGAGCAAAAACGGAGTGAAAAGTACCCATCCAGAGGTTACGTGCTTCACTTTGCCCTACAATGCGCCCGATACGTTCTTTCATCTCTCGAGCAGCCTTATTGGTAAAGGTGAGCGCGAGGATATTGAACGGATCAACTCCTTGGTGCATTAGGTAAGCGATACGATAGGTAAGCACACGTGTTTTCCCAGATCCTGCTCCGGCAATCACCATTACAGGACCATCCATATGAATTACAGGAGCCCGTTGTGCCTCATTAAGTTCTGCTAAGTACTTCTCCACGGCGTACTAATATTTTGTTTCGAGCTTAATATATTCTAGGAATTCTTTTCTTACAATAGGATCCTGAAAGCGTCCGCCATATTCAGCGGTTACGGTACTACTCTCAATATCTTTAATTCCACGAGAGTTGACACATAAGTGCTTGGCATCAATCACACAAGCGACATCCTGAGTGCCTAGGATACGTTGCATTTCTTGGACGATTTGCATAGTAAGTCGTTCTTGTACCTGAGGACGTCGTGCGAAATAATCTACAATACGGTTCATTTTGGAAAGTCCTAATACTTTTCCATTGGAGATATAGCCCACGTGAGCACGTCCTACAATAGGTAGAAAATGATGCTCACAGGTGGAATAAAGAACAATATTTTTCTCAATGAGCATTTCTCCATATTGGTAGTTATTTTCAAAGGTAGAAGAGCTAGGCTTACGCTTAGGATCCAGCCCTCCAAAGAGCTCCTTTACATAAGCTTTGGCTACACGTAAGGGGGTTCCCTTAAGGCTGTCATCTGTGAGGTCTAGCCCTAGGGTATGCATAATGTCAGTCATAGACTGAGCGATACGAGCTATTTTTTCTTCTTCAGAAAGATCAAAGGCATCAGCACGTAAAGGTGTTTTTGCAGAAGTACTTAGGTGGTTTTCACCAATAAAATCATCAGATGGATTCATTTATTTCTCGTTTGTTTAAGGGGACAAAAGTACAAAATAAATGATTAATTACTAGTTATTAATTGTTAATTGTTAATCAGCAATGGTTAATTGCTTGTTTCACAAGGAGAAAAAGTGTGCCTGCGTATGAAATTATTACTTAGGGCTACATAAGTAGTACTTAGTTACTTTGGTAGCTAGTGCATCTAGGTTCATCTGGTCAGAAGCAATGGTTACATCCACCACTTGGTTTTCTTTAGTATGAATAAAAATATTTTGTTCGTCCTTTCGGTAGGCTGTATTAGAGATTTCTCCAGTGAAAACAAAATAATGAGCTAGTGAAAGAGGAATATCATATTGCTTGGCTACTTTCTGGAGGAGTGATTGTACTTCTTTCTCGGTTACAGGTGTTTTGTAGAGCTTCACACGAAGCAAATCACGGTTAAGAAGCCTGTAACTGAGGTTAGAAAGTACCTTATCATCACTGTATTGCCATTGCTTGAGTCCAGAGATGATATCATAATCATCTAGTTGTGCAAATAACTGCAATGCTTTTGAATCAAAAAGTTCTTTAGTGATATGGTTCTGTACGAAAAATTCCAAAGCAGGGGTCATTGGGAGATGTTTTCCCTCCTTATAAAGCTCTTTGACTCGCTCAAGCACCTTAATTAGGAGAAATTCCGCTCCAATACTCGTTTTGTGTAGATATACTTGCCAATACATCAGCCTACGAGCCACCAGAAATTCTTCAATGGAATAAATTCCTTTTTCTTCTACAATTAAGGTGTCATCTTTCACGGTAAGCATTGCAATAATACGTTCGGAGTTGATATTTCCTTCACCTACTCCTGTATAAAAGCTATCTCGCTTGAGATAATCTAGCCTGTCCATATCCAGTTGGCTAGAGACGAGCTGATTCATAAAGGCTTTTGGGTATTTTTTTTGAAAAATTTCAATAGCAATAGAGAGTTTTTCGGGGAAAATACGGTTCAACTCTTGCATAAAAGCCAAGGAAATTTCCTCGTGAGAGATTCCCTCTACAAGGCTGTGTTCCATAGCGTGGGAGAAAGGACCGTGCCCGATATCGTGTAGTAAAATAGCGATGTAAAGCGCTTCTTCTTCTTGAGCTGAGATAGTGATTCGCTTGTGTCGAAGTGTTTGTACTGCTTTCTGCATCAGGCACATACAT
Organism: uncultured Capnocytophaga sp.; assembly: GCA_905372595.1. Classification (GTDB taxonomy): domain Bacteria; phylum Bacteroidota; class Bacteroidia; order Flavobacteriales; family Flavobacteriaceae; genus Capnocytophaga. The sequence continues at coordinate 4,188 of CAJPPS010000010.1, forward strand.
CCTAAAGCGTGATGAAAGCGTGTATGCTTAGCTCCAGGGTAAACCAAGTGTGATAAGCCCATTTGGGAGATACGCCATAAGCGTTGGAAAAAGGGATGTTCTATTAGGTCAAAGATAAAAGCGTTGGGGATATGAATAAAACCATATACAGGATCATTGATGATTTTTAGTTTGTTACGAGGATTCATTTTTCTTTTTTATCTTTCTGCAAAGGTACGACATTTAACCACAGGAATCAAGTGGTAATTACGTTAAAAATACTATATTTTCTTGTTGTGAATCCTTAAAATATAAAGGATTTTATCACCTTTATTCATAGATATAAGGAGAAAATATCCAAAATTTTATGTTTCTTGTTAGGGGAAAAACAAAGAATTAAGAATACGTTAAACCAAGTAGAAATCCTTGACAAAGGTTGTTTTTTTTGTATATTTGCCTCCTGAATTATCCAAAAAAGCAACAATGAAAATACTCTTAAAAAATGGCAAACTCATTTCTGATCATAAAGTGATGGAAGGAGACTTGTTAATTGAGAATGAACGTATTGCTAAGATAGCATCAGATATTTCAGCTAGTGAGGCTTCTCGTGTAATAGACCTTGAGGGAGCCTTAGTAATGCCTGGTGTGATTGATGATCAAGTACATTTCCGAGAGCCAGGGCTTACCCATAAGGCAACTATAGCTACTGAAAGTGCTGCCGCTGTAGCAGGGGGGACCACTACCTTTTTTGAACAACCCAATACACTACCACAGACTACCACTATCTCCCTCTTGGAAGACAAGTTTGCCCTTGCAGCGAGTCATTCGCTAGCCAACTATTCTTTTTTCTTAGGGGGAACGAATGATAATCTAGAGGAACTTAAGCGTATCAATCCACAGAATACAGTAGGAGTGAAGCTCTTTCTAGGCTCTTCTACAGGGAATATGCTAGTGGATGATGAGCATACATTGGAACAGATTTTTAGAAATGTCTCTACAGTGATAGCTACTCACTGTGAGGATGAGCAAACGATTCGCGAGAACTTAGCTCACTATTTGCAAAAGTATGGTAATGAGATTCCTATGCATATACACCCTCTCATTCGTAGTGCAGAAGCTTGTTACCTTTCTTCTTCACGAGCCATAGCATTGGCTAAGCAGGCAGGAGCTAGGTTGCACATCTTCCATCTCTCTACAGAACGAGAGACAGCTCTTTTTGACCCAAGTATTCCTTTGGCAGAGAAAAGAATTACCGCAGAGGCGTGCATTCATCATCTATGGTTTTCAGATGAAGATTATGCTAGAAAAGGGGCTTTTATCAAGTGGAATCCAGCGGTAAAAACCCAAGCAGACCGTGAGGGTATCTGGAAAGCTCTCTTGGAAAACCGTATAGATGTTATAGCTACAGACCACGCCCCTCATACCCTAGAAGAAAAACGCCAAACAGATTACCTCAAGACACCTTCAGGAGGGCCACTTGTACAGCACGCATTGGTAGCCGCTCTGGCAATGTTCAAGCAGAGGAATATTCCAGTGGAACGCCTTGTAGAGAAGATGTGTCATAACCCAGCTATTCTCTTTAGAGTTGCCGAAAGAGGCTTCCTCAGAGAGGGATATTTTGCTGATATTGCTTGTGTAAGGGAACATACACCTTGGCAGGTATCTTCTGAGAATATCCTTTACAAATGTGGCTGGTCTCCCTTTGAAGGAACCGTATTTGACCATCAAGTAATATATACATTTGTCAATGGTCATTTGGTATATGACCACGGAAAGCTCTTTACCGAAACTAAAGGTAAGAGAGTAATTTTTAATAATATTTAATAGATAATTCTTGAAATCAATTTCTTTAGCTGTTTCACAGGTAGAGAGGATAACCCCTGAAGCAGTCAAAATTTCTTTCATTATTCCTCAAGATAAGAAAATAGCCTTTGATTTTTTTGCAGGGCAGTATATTACACTGCAACAGACACTCAATAACGAGTCTGTACGTAGGGCTTATTCTATTTGTTCTTCTCCATATGAAGAGGAACTGAGTGTGGCTATTAAGCAGTTACCACAAGGAAAGTTCTCTACTTATGCTTGCCAAGAGTTACAGGCTGGTGATATACTAGAGGTATTTCCTCCAGAAGGAAAATTTGCTTATATTCCAGAGATTTCCCCTGAGGATCTGGCACTTTTTGCAGCAGGGAGTGGCATTACTCCTATGCTAAGTATCATCAGGGTAGCTCTACAGAAAAACACCTCGAAGATTCTTTTGCTATATGGGAATAAAAGCCCCCAGACAGCAATGTTTCTTTCTGAGATAGAAGCTCTTCGTGAGCAATATCCAGATCGCTTATTTGTACAGTATGTCTATAGTAAATCTCACGAGAAAGGAGCTTTATTTGGTAGGATAGACCCCGCAATGGTACATCATTTGCTTAAGAGCCAATATGCCTCCATTGATTTTGGGCGTTTCTATATCTGTGGTCCCGAACAGATGGTTGCTAGTGTGAAGCAAGAACTTCTTTTGAGCTATGATAAGAAAAAAATTCATACAGAGCTCTTTGCTACAGAGAACACCCCAAAAAAAGAATATAAGGGGACGACAGACATTACAGTTCGCCTCAATGGACAGGAACGAGTCTTTACTATTGAACGCAAAAAAGATATCCTTAGTGAGCTACTTAAGCAAGGGTTAGAGGTCTCTTATTCTTGTCTTTCGGGAGTATGTAGTAGCTGTATAGGTAAAGTAACCCAAGGAGGGGCAGATATGGATAAAAATCAGGTTCTCTCAGAGGAAGAAGTTGCTAAGGGCTTGATACTCACTTGCCAATCACACCCTACCTCTCAGGAACTTACCCTAGAATTTGATTATTAAAAAATAGATTGATGACTTATAGAAAAATTTTTCAAATAGCGTGTATCATAGCTCCTTGCGCTGTATTTGCTCAGCGTACAGCCTACTATACACATCCTAATGCTTCCTTAGAGAAAGCCATTAACCTGTATCATCAAAAGCAGTATAAGGCTTCTCAGTATCTTCTTCTTCAACAGCTCCAACAGGTATCCGACGCCTCTACTCAAGAAGCATGTAAGTATTATATTGCTTCAGCTGCAATTCATTTAGGACAGACAGGAGCTAATGACCAGATGGAGCAATACCTTAAGGAATATCCTGCATCTCCTTATGCTACCAATGCTTATCTGCAGATAGGTGATTATTACTTCACCAAAGGAGATACTAAGCGTGCCATTGCTTGGTATGATAAGGTGAATATAGGGGCTCTTTCTGCTTCTGAAAAAGAAAAATTCTCCTTTCAATATGGCTATGCACTCTTTGCTCATGGGGATAAAGAAACCGCTCAACAGTATCTCTCAGAGGTACAACATTCTAAAACTTATGGAAAGAAAGCTGCTTATTACCTAGGCTATATTGCCTATGATGCCGATGATTATCAAAAAGCTAATGAATTCTTTCAGCAAGTAGGGGAGGAGAAAGAATTAAACAAAAACCTATCTTACTATCAAGCCGATATGAACTTCAAACAAGGAAATTTCCAAAAATCCTTGGAGGAAGGGCTTGCTCAGTTGAAGAAGGCAACTCAACCACAGTATCGTTCCGAGATTAATAAAATTATAGGAGAGAGTTATTTTAACCTTAAAGCTTATGATAAGGCAATTCCTTACTTAGAAGCCTATAAGGGAAAAGATGGTAAATATACCAATACAGACCTCTATTACTTAGGTTATGCTTACTATAAACAAGGAGATTACCTTAAGGCGATAGGACAATTTAATCAAATTATTGATGGTAAAAACCAAGTTGCACAGAACGCTTATTATCATCTGGCAGAGTGCTACCTTAAGACCGACCAAAAGCAACAAGCTCTCAATGCTTTTCGTAATGCTTCTCAGATGGATTTTTCTGATCAGATTAAGAAAGATGCTCATCTGAATTATGCCCGCCTAAGCTATGAGATAGGGAATGCCTATGAATCGACTCCTGTGGTTATACAATCCTATCTGGATACTTACCCAGGAGATCATACCCAAGAACTTCGAGAGCTTTTGGTTGATTCATATATCACTTCGGGAAACTTCCGTGAAGCCATCACCTTGTTAGACAAAAACTCCTCAGCTGATGATAAGACTTATCAGAAAGTTGCCTTCTTTTATGCTTTACAACTTTATAGTGATGGCTTGTTCCAAGAGGCACTTACCTATTTTCAAAAAGCTCAAGGGAATTCAGATGCTCTTCTTAAAGCACGAGCTACTTATTGGGCTGCAGAAACTCATTATCAGCTACATCACTATAAAGAAGCACAAAAAGATTTCCAAGATTTCTTAAAGATGGATAAGAAAACAGTGCCAGAATATGCCAATGCTTATTATGGATTGGGTTATACACTCTTTAATCAGAAAGAATATGCTTTGGCGGCAGAGAGCTTTACCAAGTATATAGCAATGGATCCGCCTCAGCCTCGCCTTACTGATGCATACCTAAGGCAAGCTGATAGCTATTTTGCTACAGGTAAGTATTGGCCTGCCCTTGAGGCTTATGATAGGGTGGTAACCCTCCATCAAGGGCAAATGGACTACGCTTCTTTTCAGAAAGCTATCAGCTATGGTATTGTGGATAGAGTACCCAAGAAAATAGAAGAACTCACTGCTTTTATCAAAAATTATCCTGAATCCAATCTTTGTCAGGATGCAATTTATGAATTAGCAAATACCTATGTAAGTCAAGGAAATACAGAAAAGGCTACTTCTTTGTATCAACAATTACAAACACAATATAAGGAAGGGACTTATACCGCTCGAGCAATGCTTAGGGAAGGGCTGATGTTCTATAATAAAAACCAAAACCAGAAAGCTCTTGATCTTCTTAAGAAAATAACTGAAAAATTTCCTAATACACCTGAAGCCCTGCAAGCGGTGAGTACAGCTAAGAATATCTATGTGGAGATGGGTAAGGTGGAAGAATACGCCTCTTGGGCTAAGAAATTAGGCTATGTAAATGTTTCTGATAATGAACTAGAAACAGCTGCTTTTGAAGCTGCTGAGCGAAAGTACTTACAACACCAGCAAGCTGAAGCCAAAGTGGCTCTTGAGAAATATATCAAGGAATATCCTCAAGGAATCAATCTTCCTCAAGCCCGCTTCTATCTAGCTCAGCTTTATTATGAAGGAAATGAAAAAGCAAAAGCTCGCCCTCTTTATGAGAGAATCCTACAAGACCCTCGTAATGAATATGCTGAACAAGTATTAGTAAGGCTTAGTAACATTTATCTTGAAAAAGGAGAGAATCAAAAGGTACTTCCCCTCTTACAGGAAATAGAAAATACGACTTCTGTACCCCAGAATACAATATTTGCTCGCTCTAACCTGATGAAGATTTATTATCAAGAAAAGCAATATCCTCAAGTGATTATCTATGCTAAAAAACTATTAGCAGAAAAGAACATAGATAATCGCCTCAAGAGTGATGCTCAAGTAATGATAGCCCGATCCTATATTGCTACAGGGAATGAAGCAGAAGCTGAGAAGCAATATGCTCTCCTGAAGAAAACAGCTACTGACGCTCTAATGGCTGAGACACTTTACTATGAAGCTTATTTCAAGAATAAAGCAGGACAATACAAAAAATCCAATGAAGTGATTCAAAAATTGGCTAAAGAATATGGTGGGTATAAGGAATTCTCAGCTAAGGGATTGGTAGTAATGGCTAAGAATTTTTATGGGCTTAAAGACCTCTATCAAGCGAATTATATTCTTAATAGTGTTGTGGAGAACTTCAAAGACTATCCAGAAGTTGTAGCACAAACTAAAGAAACCTTAACTCAGATAAAATCTCAAGAAAATAAAAATTCTAAATAGAAATGAAAAGAACCTATATACTCTCCTTATCCTTTTTTTTCTGTATTTCCGCTACTTATGCACAGAATGATAAGCTAGGAACTATTTCGGTGGATATTGTGAAGCCTTATACTCCTACTATTGCCGATGTGCAAAAATCTGTAGAGGAAACACCTAAGAAGGATTCTGTAACAATCACTAAGAAAAAAATTACCTATACGATTCATTCTGTTCCTGTTGCTTCTACCTTTGTTCCAGAGAAAGGGAAGGCAGTACGAGTGAATACAGCCCAACAACGTGATACTCTCTATCATTCTTATTTGGCTCTTGGAGCAGGAAGCTATACATCTTTCTTAGCAGATGCCTTTGTAGCAGTTCCTTTAAGTGCCTCCTCAGATTTTTCAGTGGATCTCCAGCATCATTCATCTCAAGGGAAGATTAAGGAAGTCCCTTTGGATACTGATTTTGCTAATACACAAGCTCAAGCAGCTTATCGATATGGAAATTCACAATATCAATTAGGAGCTATAGCAGGAATTAACCATCGTCTTCTACATTGGTATGGTGTAGAGGATAAAAGCTTTTTGCCCATTGAAAATTCATTAAAACAAAATTATCTTAGTGGAGGGCTTTCGGCTTATTTTTCCTTGAATAATAGTATCTTTAAGGGAGCTGATTTTTCTGTGCAAGGAATAAAAGATGATTTCAGCAGTGGAGAAACACACTTGCAATTGAAGCCTTCTTTCCTTTGGAACTTCAATGAACAGCAAGCAGTCAAGGCACGTCTAGACTTGGATTACCTACAAGGCTCTTTTGCTAATGGGTTCTCAGTATCAGATAAGATAGGCTATAAAGTTGCTTTATTAGGGATAAAACCAGCATATCAGTTTTCTAATGAACTTTTCTCAGGAAGGTTAGGACTGGGAGCTTATTATTTGAAGCAAAATAAAGGTGATTCAGGTACTTTTAAGCTCTTCCCAGACCTTGAACTTGCTTATGATGCTTTAGGCGATGGACTTATTATCTATGGAGGAATTACAGGAGACCTTAAGCAGGTTACTTATCGAGAAAAAACACAAGAAAATCCTTACTTGTCTCCTACTCAGGATATACAGCCTACTTATACGCCTTATCATATTTTTATAGGAGTCAAAGGAGCTCTTACACAAGGATTTTCCTATGATGTAAATGTATTCTATGATCGTGTAGAGGGGCTTCCTCTTTTCCAAGCAAATGAGAAACTTTCTCTTACTCAATACAAGACCTATCAGTATGATAATACCTATAAGTTGCTCTATCAGGATGTTATGCGCTATGGAATTCAAGCAAATTTGTTAGGAAAAATATCAGACCAATTTACATTGGATTTTTCTATGCAAGCAATGGATTTCTCTATGGATAAGAATGCAGAACAGCCTTGGAATATTCCTTCTTTTACTACAGGACTCACTGCTTATTACCAGCTGATTCCTAATTGGAATATAGGAACTACACTCTTTTATGTAGGTGAGCGCAAAGACCTTAAGCATACTTTGGTAACATCTCCTAAGGAGGAAGTAACTCTCAAGGGCTTTTTCGATTTGAATTTTTCTACCGATTACACATTCCTTAAGCGTTGGACGGTTTTTGTAAACTTTAATAATGTTACAGGAAAACACTACGAACGCTGGACAAACTATCCTGTACAAGGGTTTCAAGTGTTAGGAGGACTTAAATATCGATTCAATGTGAAATAAATAAAAGAGGCTATCTGAAAAGGATAGCCTTTTATTTTATCTGTTAAAAGCTTTCTATACAAGAATGCGAGTACCACTGGCGGTTATTTTATCATCTAGATAGAAATCTATACGACCGAGGTTAATTCCATAACACCCAACCTGATTGACAAGGATTTCACGCCTACTTTTATTCTTAACAATGACAGGCTCACTGAGGAAAGTATGAGTATGCCCTCCTATGATAAGGTCTGTGTCATAGGTTCTTTCTGCTAGTTGTAGGTCACATACCTTGTCGGTACGATACTTGTAGCCAATATGAGAGAGGCAGATGATAATATCACATTTCTCTGTTTTACGTAATCGAGTTTCCATATCTATAGCAATTTCTATAGGGTCAAGGTATTTGGTCTCTCCATAAAGTTCCTTGGTAACAAGTCCTTTGAGTTCTACCCCTACTCCATAAACACCTATACGTACTCCATCTACCACGAAAACTTTGTAAGGGAGTGTTTTTCCCTCAAGAATGGTATTTTTGAAATCATAATTAGAGCAAATAAAATCAAATTTAGCAAAAGGAAGTTTTGCTAAAAGTCCTTCCAATCCATTATCAAAGTCGTGATTTCCTAAGGTCGCTGCATCATACTTAAGCATAGACATTAGTCGGAATTCCAGCTCTCCTCCATAATAGTTAAAATAAGGTGTTCCTTGAAAGATATCCCCAGCATCAAAAAGCAAGGTATTGGGGTTCTCCTTACGTACTTGTTCGATGAGAACAGCACGCCTAGCCACCCCTCCCTTATCAGGATAATGAGGATCATCAATAGGCAGAGGGTCTATATGGCTGTGAGTATCATTAGTATGGAGAATCGTAATGTGCTTCTTATGATTCTTCAGAGGATTTTTCTTGTCATAAGCAAAAGAAGTACCTCCTAATCCTATTAGGAGTGCTCCAGCACTTATATTCTTAACAAAGTTACGTCTTTTCATCTTATTCTTTGAGTGTGAATCGGTGGTCTGTTTTGAAATCTAGAGTATCTACTTTCTTTAAATAGTTCAGTAGGGCATCCCTACATTCGTAATTGATATAGGTAGAGCTTAATCCTTTTGAGAAGAAGTTCATTCTATCACCTCCATTATAGAGATAATCATAAGTACATACGAAATAGCGTTTTTTGCGCTGTACAGGTTTTTTATTTACCAAAAAACTTATAATTTCTCCCTTTTTATCAATAGTAAGTTCTACTTGCTTGGAGATAGGATGGGGGTACTTGGTGTCTATAAGGTACTTGGCAAGCTCATATAGGGTATCTCCAGTGAGTTCTACCACTACGAGTTGGTTCTCAAAAGGCATAATTTGGTATATCATACGCGTGGTTACCTCTCCTTTAGGAATTTCTGTGCGGATTCCTCCCCAATTGAACATAGCAAAGTCAATATGTCGCTTACGGATTTTTAGGAAATAAGGGTCTGCTTCCTCATAGATAGCATCAGCCATAAAATTTCCTATAGGCATATTCAAGGCGGAAATTTCCTTAATCATCGTTTCCTTATTATAGGCAAGTACCTTATCCAGATATTTGTTCAAGTGGTAACGGAAAGGCGATAGATAGTCCATAATAACCTCATCTTCTTGAGTTTCTTTGGTAATCTCAAGCTGTTCTCCTTGAATGGTATGAGTGAAATAACTTTTTGATTTGCAAGAGGATAATGCTAAAAACAGTAGAAACATTCCTCCAAAAAATTTTTTCATAAAAATGTTTTAGTTTCAGGGCGCAAAATTAATAAATATTTATTACATTTGCAGAGAATTCTTTATAAAAATTATTTTGAAAATATTTAAGAATATAGCCATATCTCGTCGCATACGCAAGAACCTTAAGCAACAGACTACCAACCTCAATGGAAAGAAGTTACAGGTACAGCGTGTAGGATGTATTGTGGATATAGAAGAAATTTCAAAGGTAGATTTCTTAAAAGATTTTATAAAAAGCTACGGAATTAATTCTGAAAATTATGTAATTCTGGGATATCAGGATAAGGGCTCCGATATTCAAATAGAAGGAATACCTCTTTTTTCTTGGAAGGATATTAATTATTCGGGAAATATTCGTAATTATCACGCTGATCGCTTATGGGAACTGGAG
>CAJPPS010000011.1 GCA_905372595.1 uncultured Capnocytophaga sp.
AAATACTATTATATTGAGGAGGTTTATTTGCAGTTGGCTACAGAATCTTTTGATGAGAAAATAGAAATTCCAGAGAATATGTCTCTTACACAGGCAGTTTATTTTGAAAAATTCAAAGAAGGAACAAAAGCTCTAGGATATATTTATTCAGATGGACAAAAGTATATAAATTTTATAGAGATTCCTTATGGAAAAGGAAAAATATATATACATTCTGCACCTATTTTCTTTACGAATTATTACTTAAAGGACTTTCCTGAAGTTCGTAAATATGCCTCCGCAGCCTTATCCTATTTGCCTAGAGATAAGCAGACAATATGGTTTGATGAGAATTTCCGAGATAATGGAAGAGATTTGGGAGACCTTTCCTTTATAATGTCTCAGCCATCGCTAAAGATTGCGTGGAGGCTTCTCCTTGCAGGAATTATCCTATATTTATTCTTTAGAGGGAAAAGGGAACAACGAATTATTCCGGTCATAAAAAAGCCTGAGAATACCACAATAGAATTTGCTCAAAGTATCAGTTCTCTTTATTACCAAGAGGGTGATCCTTCGGACTTGGTTCAGAAAAAAATTACTTATTTCTTGGATAATGTGCGGAATAGGTATTATATGGATACACAACAGATAGATGAAAAATTTGCAGAACGACTATATAACAAGTCGGGGAAAGATAAGGAACTAGTGACTAATATTGTGAACAGCATCATTACTTTTGATCGGACAAAAAAAGCAGATGATAAAATACTTACAGATTTAGACAAATGGATAGAAAAATTTTGGAATTAAAGAAATAACTTATGGAAGAGAATAAATTAGAATTTACTTCAAGGATTGACTTGAGTGACCTACAGAGACAAGTGACACAGGTACGCGCTGAACTTAAAAAGGTGATTGTTGGACAGGAGAAGATGATAGACTACCTTCTGGTGGCACTCTTGAGTAACGGGCACGTTCTCTTGGAGGGAGTTCCTGGAATAGCTAAAACTATTACTGTGAAGCTCCTTTCTAAAGCACTAAATATTGGCTTCAGTCGTATTCAATTTACACCAGACTTGATGCCTTCAGATGTGCTTGGGACATCAGTTTTTGATCTTAAAAAATCAGAGTTTGAGTTCAAGAAAGGACCTATTTTCTCTAACCTTGTCCTCATTGATGAAATCAATCGTGCTCCAGCCAAAACACAGGCAGCCCTCTTTGAGGTAATGGAGGAAAGGCAGATTACGATAGATGGCTTACACTTTGCTATGCAAGCTCCATTCTTGGTAATCGCCACCCAGAACCCAATAGAACAGGAAGGAACTTATCGCCTCCCTGAAGCTCAGTTGGATAGGTTTCTTTTCAAGATTGTGATGAACTACCCTTCCTTGGCAGAAGAAATTGAAATTATTACAAGAGAACACGCCATTAAGGAGAAAGATAAGACAGCTTCTGTAGAAAAAGTGCTGGATGCAGAACACTTATTACAGTATCAGAAAATTATTAAAAATATCCTCATAGAACCTCAGCTGATAGAATATATTGCTAAGATTATCCAGAATACAAGGGAAAATAGCTTTCTATACTTAGGGGCTTCTCCTCGTGCTTCTTTGGCAATTCTCAATGCTTCTAAGGGATTTGCAGCTCTTGCAGGAAGAGATTTTGTTACCCCTGAGGATATTAAGCAAGCAGCTTATCCTGTACTAGAACATAGGGTGATTCTTTCTCCTGAAAAAGAAATGGAAGGAATTAAAATAGAGCAAATTATACAGCAAATTATAGAAAGTGTAGAAATTCCACGATGAGAAAATTATACCTACATACTTACTTCTTCATTTGGTTACTGTGCTTGATGGGGCTCTTTATAGTAGCTTTCTTCTGGGAAGCGGTATTCCCTATTGCACAAGGGATACTGTATCTGTTTTTCTTTCTCTGTTTTGTGGATTTTGTTCTTATCTTTGCTCAAAAGAAGGGAATTTCTGCCCAGCGGATATTGCCTGAAAGGCTTTCCAATAGTGATGAGAACCTTATAAGAATCTCCCTGAAGCTACATTATCCCATAGGAATGTATGTTAAGCTTATTGATGAGATACCTTTCCAATTCCAAAAGCGAGATTTTCAGTACACAATGTTTCTAAAAGTAGGGCAAGAAAAGTATTTTGAATATTACTTGCGCCCTACCGAGCGAGGAGAGTATAGCTTTGGGAAGCTTAATGCTTTTGTATATTCTCCTTTATGCTTACTGATGAAGCGTTATATCTCCTGTGAGGATGCCAAAGTGGCTACTTACCCCTCTTTTCTTCAGATGAAGAAGTATGAATTGATAGCATTTTCTCAACGTTTGTTTGATTTTGGGCTTAAAAAAATCAGAAAAATAGGGCATACAATGGAGTTTGAGCATATACGTGATTATGTGCAGGGTGATGATATGCGTACTATCAACTGGAAAGCCTCTTCCAAGCGTTCTCAGCTAATGGTTAATCAGTATCAGGATGAAAAATCACAGAATGTATATACCCTCATTGATAAAGGACGAAGTATGCAGATGCCTTTTGAAGGGCTCTCGCTTCTGGATTATGCTATAAATACCTCTTTGGCTCTTACGAATATTATTATAAAGAAGCAGGACAAGGCTGGAATATTCACTTTCTCTCAAAAAGTCGAGGATAGGGTTATTGCTGATAGAAAGAGTAATCAAATGCAACGAATAATGGAGGTTCTCTATAATATACAGACGAATTTTCTCGAAACTGATTTCAGTAGGTTATATACTGATATTAATAACAATCTTAAGCAAAGAAGTCTGTTACTTTTGTATACAAATTTTGAAACAAAGAACAGTCTTCATCGGCAATTACCTTACCTGAAAGCTATAGCCAAAAAGCATCTTTTGGTAGTTATTTTCTTCCAGAATACAGAATTAGATAGGATGATTCATAAAACTTCCCAAGATATTAAAGAAGTGTATGATAAAGTAATTGCTGAGAAATTTTCTTTTGAAAAGCGACTCATCGCTCAGGAGCTGAATCGTCACGGGATTCAGTGTATTCTCTCTACTCCACAGAACCTTACCCTTCAGAGTATCAATAAATATTTGGAACTGAAGGCTAGGGCTATGATTTAATATATTTTTCTAATCCTTTATAAATTATGATTTCATCTCTCTGGCGTTATATACACTTGGTATTGGCAATTATAGCTTCTTTATTCTTTGCCTTAGCTGCTCTTACAGGAATTATTATTGCTGTTAATAATATAGATAGGCATTATCCTTCTTATAAGATAGAAAATTTTGATCAAATAACTTTAGCGCAATCCATAGAAGGGCTGAAGCAACATTATCCAGAAATCACCTCCTTATCTTTTGATCATCGTGGATTTGCTACTATAAAAGCAGTTGATTCAGACGGAAATGAAATAAATGCTCATATTAATCCTCTCAACGGGAAAGTATTAGGGCAGGTAAAAAATAAGCCTCCTTTCGTGAAAAAAATAATCTCCTTACACCGTTCTTTGGAAATGGAGAAAACAGGACGTATAATTATGGGAATAATAGCCTTGTTCCTCGTAATGAGTGCTTTATCAGGACTAATACTTATCCTAAAAAAACAAAATGGAATAAGAAATTTCTTTAAAAAGTCTATTAAGGATAATTTTTCTTCTTATTATCATACAATTTTTGGGAAATGGTTATTGATTCCTTTACTTATCATAGGAATTACAGGAGTGTATTTGGTCTATAATCGATTTTTTATTGAGAAAGAGAAAATAGCACACACTATAGATTATACAGAGGAAGAAGAAAAGTATGAAGGTGAGGAGCCTATGCCTGTTAAGGAAATTGTAATACTCAATCAGATTACTCTCAATGAGGTGCTTAGTGTAGAATTTCCTTTTGATACTTTTGTAGAGGATACTTATTTGGTAAAGCTGAAGGATAGAGAATTAGTTGTAAGCCAATTCTCAGGGAAAGTTCTCAGTGAAGTGAAGTATCCTCTAACACAGCGTTTAGCACGAGTATGTCAGGACTTACATACGGGTCGAGCTAGTGTATGGTGGGCTATGGTTCTTGTTATATCCTGTATAGGGCTATTATTCTTTATTTATACAGGTTTTCGTATTACATTTGCTAGAAAATCAGTCAAAATAGTGAATAAATATAGCTCTCAAGAAGCTCAATACGTCATACTCTATGGTTCAGAAGGAGGAAATACCTTATTTTTTGCTGAAAAAATACTTTCTCAGCTACTTTCTTCAGGTAAGAAGGCTTATCTAGAGAGTCTTAATCAATACAAAAGATATCCTCAGGCAACACATTTACTTATATTCACATCTACTTATGGAGTAGGAAACCCTCCTTCGAATGCAGATAGATTTATATCATTACTTGGAGAGTATCCTCAGGATAGTGTTTTTTATTCAGTGGTTGGTTTTGGTTCAAGGGTTTATCCTGATTTTTGTCAGTTTGCTAGTGAAGTCAATCAGGCTTTTTCTAAGCAACCTTGGGCAAAAGAATATCTTCCTTTATATACAATCAATGAACAATCTTTAGAAGAATTTCTAATCTGGGTTAAGGCGTGGAATGCACAGAGTGAAATCCTCCTAAGTGAAGAAAATAGTACCTATCAGAGAGAAAGAGCTCCTCTGTACTCTATGAGAGTACTGCATTCCGTTAAGGAAACAGCAATAGGCGAAATTTTTACCTTGCAATTACAGACCAATAAAAAATATACCTCTGGCGACCTCTTGGCTATCTATCCAGATGATAAGCAGGAACGACTCTATTCTATAGGAAAGGTAGGAGGAAAGTTACAACTTACAGTAAAGCTCCACGAGCAGGGAATAGGCTCTAATTACCTCTATAATCTACAAAAAGGACAAAAAATAAAGGCTCGTATTATCTCTAATCCGTTATTTCATATGCCTAAGAATGCAAAAAAAGTAATTCTTATCTCGTGTGGAACAGGAATAGCTCCTTTTTTAGGAATGATTGATCAAAATAAATATACAGAAATTTATTTGTATGTGGGTTTTCGTTATAATAATGAAATAATTAAGGAATATAAATCCTTTTTCGATGAACAAATAGAAAAAGGAAAGCTTAGAAGTTATCATTTTATCTTCTCAAGGGAACAAGAGAATAAAGGATATGTAACAGATTTACTTAAAAAAGACATAGCTTTTGTCAAAGATACCTTGGATGCGGGAGGTGTGATAATGATTTGTGGAATGTTATCTATGTATAAGGATGTTGTCCAGTGGTTAGATACCTCTATGACATTTTCATCAGATTATTATAAGGCTAATAGGCAACTTTTGGCAGATTGCTACTAAATATGAGAAGGTATGTCGAAACATTCCTATAACTGCATAATATTCTTATTTCTTTTAGGAATAGGTATATCTCTATCATTCTCTTGGATTTATTACGGGATAGTTGTTACACTATTTTTAGGATTACTTTCTTGGGGTGTTTTTGATATTCGAATGGGATATTTTATTCCAGTAACTTATCACCTTAGAGGAAGACCCGCTAAGAAAGTAGTCCTTACCTTTGATGACGGACCTACAGAATTTACCCCTTTGTTTTTGGATTTGCTCAATAAATATCAAGTAAAGGCAGTATTTTTCTGTATAGGAAAGCAAATAGAGCAATATCCTGAAATTCTCAAGGGAATAAAAGAGGAAGGACATATCATAGGAAACCATACATATACTCATATTCCTAAGAATTGTTTCGCTTCAGCTACTACTTTTGCAGAAGAAATAAGGAAAACTGATGAAATTTTGCAAAAATTTCAGATAGAAACAGCATATTTTCGCCCTCCTTATGGAATAACTAATCCTCATATAGCTAAAGCAATAAAAAAATGTGGAAAGAAAGTTATAGGATGGGATATTCGTTCGCTGGATACTATTATAAAAGAAGAAACCCGACTTCAGAGTCGAGTTCTTTCTAAATTGACAAATGGAAATATTATCCTTATGCACGATACTTCTGAGCGAACATATCATCTTTTGGAGAAAGTTCTTAAGTATCTCAAAGAGAATAATTACCAGACTTCCCTAGAGATAGCTATCGAGTAAGGGTATAATATACTTTCAATTTTAACTTCTTAGCTTCAGGTACATTAGAAGAATTTCCGTAGATAACTGTGAATAAAGAATTCTCAGCATCTCCTAGAACTGTATTTTTAACCTCATTACTTGCATTTTTGTACTTTATGTTTGTCAGAGCTGATAAAACAGTCCTTGAACTAGATGCCAAATGAGAGGAAACGGCTAAGCCTATTTTTATATTATTCGTATTTCCTTTAATAACATTGGTGAGATAATCCGTAATTCGGATACGGTAGAAGTATTCTCCTGCACTATCTTTTTCTAATTTTCCAATAGAAGTTATTAACTGATTGGAATTATTACTCAAGTCATTATAGTAGTCAGCCAGAGCAATTCCTTGTTCTGCATTATAAGCAATTACATAGGAAGGTTGTTGGTTTTCATTGACTTTTGTTTTATCCACATAAAGGAACAAATCTGCTTGGTTAATAAGAGGTTTCCTAGTTTTCAAAGTCTGGAAAATACTATTATCATTAGGAATATTGATTTCAGCTATATATCCTACCCCTCCCTTAAGATAGAGAAAATCCTGAGATAAAGAAAGTGTATTATTACTTACATTATATTTGTTGAAAATAATATTTCCTAGAGTCAATTCATAGGATTTTCTTTTGGTATAATTCTGAGAATCTTTCTGATAGAGATAGGTATAAACAACCTCAATTTTTGCATTTTTTAAATTGAGTAAAGCTAACAAATCAGTAGAAAAATTAGAAGTACTTACCACAATCCCCTTCAAATGTTGTGCAAAAATAGAATTGTTTGACAAAATATCAGAACCTTCATTATTAATAAGATAAGATTGGAAGATACTTGTTGCTAATTCTATACGAATACCAGGGGCTAATCTGTCTTTTTCTTTTGTAGATTCATCATCACTAGTGGTTGGATCGTCAAAATTTCGTCTTATAATTGGATCATTCTTAATCCCTTCTATTGTAGTGCTAGCTAAAGAGGTAGAAGTAGGAGTCTGCTGATCAGAAAAGTAGATTTGATTTTCCAAGTTGCTATTAATATCTCTTAGATGATAATTGAGCTCCTCTACTGATAGGGTAAAGTGTGCATTCTTATTTCCATAGATAGAATCTAGCTTATAGGTCTTTACTGTCTGGTTATTTCCATCTCTAGTAGTTTGCTCTGTAGAATGAAAGGGTAGGTACAGATATACCTTTTCAACAGTTTCATTCTCATTATACGAACTAGCTTCTTGTGAGGCACTTTTTTCTCCAAAAGTAGGGGAGAGGGTACTCAAGGATACCTGACTTACAAAAGAGATATTAGTAGTCCCTAATTCATTTTGGGTAATTTGCCCTAACTGATAGTTATTTAGGGAATTACCTTGTATGGCATTTACCTTAATATTGGTATATTCCAAAGGGATAGAATCCTTCAAAGGAGAAAAATGAGGAGCTCCCAATATACTATTTTCTATAAAATTGGTGTCATTATCTGTGTTACAAGCTCCTACCAAGCCTCCTATGGAGAGTAATACAAAGGCTCTATAAAAAATATGTTTCATTCGCATAGTTAGTTTGTTATATTTGTATGGTCTGTGTTCTATCAGCTCCTACAGAGACAAGTGTAATAGGTACTTCTGTTTCCTTTTCAATGAATTTGATATATTCAATGAGTTCTACAGGAAGCTCCTTTGCCTTTTGTACTTTGCTTAAGTCCTCATTCCAGCCCTTAAGTTCTGTATAGATAGGAGTCACATACTCAGGATCAATAGAGTAAGGAAGGTGCTTGATAACTTCTCCTTTGTAGCGGTATCCAGTACATATTTTGAGGGTTTCAAATCCACTCAGTACATCTGCTTTCATCATCATCAGCTGGGTAACACCACTAAGGTGAATTGCATATTTTAGAGCAACAAGGTCTAACCATCCACAACGGCGTTTTCTTCCTGTTGTAGCTCCAACTTCCCTGCCTATCTGACCTATTTTTTCACCTATTTCATCAAAAAGTTCAGTGGGAAAAGCCCCACTTCCAACACGAGTTGTATAGGCTTTGAAGACACCCATAACATTCTTTATCTGGTTAGGAGCAATTCCAAGACCAGTACAAGCTCCTGAAGCAGTTGTATTAGAAGAAGTTACGAAAGGATAAGTCCCAAAATCAATATCCAACATAGAACCTTGTGCTCCTTCGGCAAGTATTTTCTTTCCTTGTTTTTGCGAATGATAGAAGAAATCTTCACTATCTATAAAAGATAGGGTCTTAAGGTAGTCGATAGCACTAAAGAATTCTTTTTCTAAAGAAGGTAGGTCAAATTCAATTTCAACACCATAGTAATTGATTAGTGAAAGATGTTTTTCTACCAACGAACGATATTCTTCTAGGAAATTATCCTTTTCTAAGTCTCCGATTCTAAGCCCATTACGACCTGTTTTGTCCATATAGCAAGGACCAATTCCTTTTAGGGTAGAGCCTATTTTGGCTTTTCCCTTTGAGGTTTCCGAAGCAAGGTCTAATAAGCGGTGAGTAGGGAGGATAATATGTGCCTTACGTGAAATAAGAAGCTTTTCTTTTATGTTGATTTGATAAGGAGCAAGGGCGTCAATTTCTTTTTTGAGAATGATAGGATCAATAACTACCCCATTTCCTATAACATTAATAACATTAGAGCGGAAAATTCCAGAAGGAATAGTGTGCAATACGTGCTTAACACCTTCGAATTCAAGCGTATGCCCTGCGTTAGGACCTCCTTGAAAACGAGCGATAATATCATAATTAGGGGTAAGGACATCTACAATTTTACCTTTCCCTTCATCTCCCCATTGGAGGCCTAATAATAAATCTACTGACATTATTGGTTTTTTTGTTCTTCGTTTGTATTTTCTTTTTTATTACGAGTTCCGTAGAAATAAAGAGAGTGGTTATCTATCTTTATATCAAAAACTTCTTCTATGGTCTGCTTGATGGCTTGGATACGAGGATCACAAAACTCCATCACCTCCCCTGTATCGGTTAAGATTACGTGGTCGTGCTGGCGGTCAAAATAAGACTTTTCATAATGAGCTTGATTCTGTCCAAACTGGTGACGGCGTACCAATCCACAGTCAAGTAGAATTTCAATAGTATTATATAAAGTAGCACGGCTTACGCGGTAATTCTTGTTCTTCATCTTGATATATAGGGATTCTATATCAAAATGTTCATCACTTTCGTAGATTTCTTCAAGAACGGCATATCGTTCAGGAGTCTTCCGATGTGCATTTTCTTCTAAATATTTTGTAAAAACTTTCTTAACGATTTCTTTGTTTTCAGTACTAGTTCCCATAAAAGATTACTTATTAAGGGACAAATGTACAAAAATAATTATGAAGTACAAAATAATTATCTTCTTAATTTTATGAGTCTTATTTTCAGTATTTTGTTTCAGATAATTTTTTATGAATAATTCTATCCATATAATCTTGAACAAAGGCTTTAAGGTTGTTAAACCCTTCTTCTGTTTCAGAGTTTTTTTCCTTCCCCAAAAGATTATTTGCTAATGCTTCATCTTCTTTTTTATAGAGTCCTTTTTCATTACCTAATTCATCTAAGATATAAATATAGTTTCCTTCCATACAGCGATAGTTATGCCCATCTGTAATATAGGCACGAGGAGTATCTTCAGAAGAAAAGAGACTACGCCCCCAAGAGCGAAAAGGCTTATTATATCCCATTAAATCAACTAAAGAAGGATAAATATCTATCTGCTGGGCAATCTCTGAGGATTTTCCAATACCCAGTAACTCTGGGTTAGGGCTAAAGAATAAGATAGCTGCTCCCATAGCCGTAATAGGTTGTTTATAATGGTCGTAATAGATTTGGTTAGGGTGGTCATTAACAAAAACAAAGATAGTATTCTGGTACCAAGGTTCTTTCTGAGCACTTTCGAAGAATTTTTTCAAAGAATAATCAGTGTAACCAATGCATTGATGGATTTCTAGCGTACCTTTGTCAAATTTTCCTTCATATTTAGCTGGGATTTTGAAAGGATGATGAGAGGAAACGGTAAAAATAGTCGCTAGAAAAGGCTCTTTCTTCTTACTGATAGTATTATTCATATATTGAAAAAAAGGTTCGTCCCAAATACCCCAAATGCCATCATAATCAGCTTCATTATTATACTCTGTTTTTCCATAATAGTGGTCTATGCCTAATATATTGGAAAAGCCTAAGAATCCCATAGAACCATTAGGAGCTGAATGAAAGAAGGAAGTATCATAGCCCATTTCTTTGGCTATAGAAACTAAGGATTCAGTGGGCTGCTTCACGTAAGGAGAAGAGGTATAAGCTACCTTCAGGGTAGGGATTCCAGCCAACATAGAGGACATTCCGTGGATAGATTGCCAGCCATTACAGTAAGCATTATCGAACACATAAGCGCGCTGAGCAAGGGAATCCAAGAAAGGAGTATATGACTTATAATTAGGAATATTTCTGTTTGTATTCATACATCCCCAATATTCTCTTCCAAAGCTCTCCAAGATAAAAAGTACAATATTGGGGCGTTTTTTTCTCTCTCGATGATATTCCTTAATAGGCTTAATATGTTCTTGGATATACTCTTGAGTAACGAAATGGTATTCTCTGAATCCTTTGTTCTTTCCAATAGTACGAATTAAGGTAAAAGGAGTATTCAGGATTACATCGGCATGGGATGAGATGGTAACGTGCCGGCTAGCATCCAGTATGTTGATAGGTCGTGTAGATGTAGCTAAATCTCCTCCTCTGATACCTGCCAAGGTAAGAAGCCCAAAAACGGGAAATAGGAGAGTAGAGCTTATAAAATAGGACTTTTTGGGAATAGAATTAGGTTGTATTTTTATTAATTTATACAGATATATCCACAATAGAATAAGAGCGAAAAATAGCAAAAAAGTATGCCAATACATTCCTAAAAAGGTATAGAATAGCTCCCATTTGTTCTTCTCGTTTTCGATAACAGCAAAAGAAGCGGTAGTAAGCCGGGATTTACTGAAAGGATAATAGAGCATATCTACAAAATTGGTGCTATAAGCCAATGCATTTGTTATAAAATAGGTGTAAAAAACAACTTTTTGATATTTTTTTCCGGTATTTATCCACAAAGGTAGAATACTTAATAGGATAAAAAGTAGGTTTGTATATAAAATGGCTGTAGTGTCAAAAGCAAATCCATAGTAGAAAAAGCGTAAAACTAGAGAAAGCTCTATATCTCCAATACTATCTTTGTTAAAGAAGAAAAATAGTAAGCGAGCTATGGCATAGAAAAGATACACTAAAGCCAAGCGGTATAGGAATACGAGGTATTCATTGGAACGGATATATTTCATAAGAATAAGGAATTTATGAGAGAAAAAAGGTACTACTTTCAGAACAAAAGTAGTACCTTAAAACAAAAATTATGAAAAAAACTAAACCACTATTGTCCTTTTTCCATTTTGTCTTTGAGCTCTTGAAGTACATCAAGATCTCCTAAAGTTGATTTTTCAACTGTAGTAGAAGAACTTTGAGAAGCTTCTTTAGCTATTTTTTCTTCTTCTTCTTTGAAGATAGCTGTATGAGAAGCTACTACTCGCTTGAATTCTTTGTTGAACTCAATAATTTTGAAATCAGCAGTTTCTCCCTTGCCTAATTTCTTTCCACTCTCAGTCTCTAGGTGACGAGAAGGTACAAAAGCAACAATATCTTCATTGAAAGGAACAGCAGCTCCTTTGTCAGTAAGTTTGGATATAGTTCCGTTGTGGATAGTACCTACAGCAAATTCTGTTTCGTATTTATCCCAAGGATTGGCTTCTAATTGCTTATGTCCTAGAGCAAGCTTACGAGTATTAACATCTAACTCAAGAACTACTACGTCCATCTTATCTCCTACAGCGCAGAATTCAGAAGGATGTTTGATTTTCTTAGTCCAAGAAAGGTCTGAAATATATACAAGTCCGTCAATACCTTCTTCTAATTCTACAAATACACCGAAGTTAGTGAAGTTACGAACGGTACCTGTATGTTTAGAACCTACAGGGTATTTAGCAGTGATGTCAGTCCAAGGATCTACAGTTAATTGTTTGATACCTAATGACATTTTTCTTTCATCTCTGTCTAAAGTAAGGATAACAGCTTCTACTTCATCACCGATATTTACGAAATCTTGAGCAGAGCGAAGGTGAGTGCTCCAAGACATTTCTGATACGTGGATAAGTCCTTCCACTCCATCAGCTACTTCTACAAAAGCACCATAATCAGCGATAACTACTACTTTACCTTTTACTTTGTCACCTACTTTTAGGTCATCAGAGAGAGCCTCCCAAGGATGTTTTTGTAATTGTTTTAATCCTAGTTGGATACGTGATTTGTTATCATCGAAGTCAAGGATTACTACATTTAGTTTTTGATCTAATTCAAGAACATCGGTAGGATGGTTGATACGAGACCAAGAAAGGTCTGTGATATAGATAAGTCCGTCTACACCACCCAAGTCCACAAATACTCCGTAAGAAGTGATATTCTTAACAACTCCTTCAAGTACTTGTCCTTTTTCAAGTTGTCCGATGATTTCTCTTTTTTGCTCTTCAATATCAGCTTCGATGAGAGCTTTGTGTGATACAACCACATTTTTGAATTCGTGGTTGATTTTCACCACTTTGAATTCCATAGTTTTGTTTACGAATTGATCGTAATCGCGGATAGGTTTCACATCTATTTGAGAACCAGGAAGGAATGCTTCTATACCGAATACATCCACAATCATACCTCCTTTGGTTCTACATTTTACAAAACCATTTACAATTTCTCCACTTTCGAAAGCAGCATTTACTCTATCCCAAGCTTTGATAGTACGTGCTTTCTTGTGAGAAAGAACAAGTTGTCCTGTTTTGTCTTCACGGATATCTACAAGAACTTCAACTTTGTCTCCTACTTTTAGGGCAGGATTGTAACGGAATTCGTTAAGAGAGATAACTCCCTCGCTCTTAGCATTGATGTCAATGATTGCTTCACGGTCGGTAAGGTGTGTTACAGTACCGATAACAAGCTCATCTGCTTGGGTATCCACGAAGTTTTCAGTTACCAAACGTTCGAATTCGTCTAATTTGCTTTGATCTACCTGATCAATACCTTGTTCGTACTTAGTCCAGTTGAAGTTATCCAACTGTTCTTGTTGTTCTTTAGTAATTTCAGCCATTTGCTGATAAATAATTTTAGCTATGTAAAGAGTTAAGGGAAGAGCACAAATTACATAGTTTTAGTGATACATAATTTTAAATCAATAATATCTTTATCCCTTACAGAGGCTCAAAAAGATTTTGCAAAGATACGATT
>CAJPPS010000012.1 GCA_905372595.1 uncultured Capnocytophaga sp.
AGCTCAGTACTTCAGGGCAGGAGATTACAGTAACAGGGACTTTTACCAATTTCACTCCTAGGAATTCTACCGAAGTAGTTAAGGAAATCGTTTATACAGCAGAGAGTGATTTGGTTTTTGGAACAACTCCAGCTCCTCAGCCTATCACCGATCTAGAAGCTACTACAGCTACCGCTACTGACTATGTGGTAGGGAAGAAAGTAAAACTTCACGGAAATATCGTTGTACAAGCAAATCACCCTTATTTCAAGTTCTCGGATAATACTTTGGTACAAATTTATGCCCAGAACTCTGTATTCAATACCCTTTCTGAAGCGGCCAAAACAAAGCTCAGTACTTCAGGGCAGGAGATTACAGTAACAGGGACTTTTACCAATTTCACACCTAGAGGCTCTAATGAAGTGATTAAGGAAATCGTTTATACAGCAGAGAGCGATTTGGTTTTTGGAACAACTCCAGCACAAAATCAACCTCAACCATCACAAGGGAAGATATTTGATTTCGAGCAAATTACAAGTTCTTCTAACGGATATAATATTACAGGAACTCTCCAGACAACCGAAGGAGTTCGCTTGAGCTACAAGGGGCGTACCGACCTCAAAGATGATAAAAATACCAACTATGCTATCTCAGGAAAGGGATTAATGCTTACTGATCATAGGGAAAAACCTTATATCAAGATTACTTTCCCTAATGGCGTACGTAAGCTTTTCATAGACTACAAAGCTGCTTATAACGCTACACAGAATAGACATTTTGAGATATATGAGGGAGATGAGAATAGTACTCAAAAAATAGGAGAACATAGCTTTGCTCATAATGCTAGCGGAACATTTTCTATTGATTTGAATAAAACGGGAGCTTTTACCCTTACTATTAAGCCTGCTACAGGCTCAAAACAGTTTGTATTGGATAATATAAAGTATGAAAACTAATTTTTAACGAGAATAGTTTGTTATTTGAGTGAGGAAAGGATATTTTTCTTTCCTCACTTTTTATTTTTCAAAAAGAGTTGTATATTTGTGCGACATTTAGAGGAAAATTTTAAAAATAATTTCTATATGAAAAAGTTATTAATGTTAATGATATGTGCTCCCTCCTTACTATGGAGTCAAGAGTATTTACGTCGTAACCTCAGTGAGGACGGGAAAACTTATATCAAGGCAAATCTTTCGGCTACTTTTTGGGCACGTTATTATGAGGCAAATCCTCATACGACGGTTAATGGAACACCAGTGAGCCGTGTAACAGATATATCCATCCGTCGCTTACGTATAGGCTTACAGGGGCAGTTAACTCCTAAATTGTATTTTTATGGACTTTTTGGAGGGAATAATTATAACTTTAATAGTAATAAGAATGATCGCATAGGAATTCTAGACCTCTATGCGGACTATCAGTTTGCTCCTGAATTCACTGTAGGAATAGGTAAGTTTGGCTGGAATGGGAGCCGAAATGCGATGAAAGCTAGTGGAAGTATGATGGGCTTGGACGCGCCTAGTTTTCCACTATTCACTGTGAATATGAATGATGATAATGTGAGAAGTTTTGGAGTTTTTGCTAAAGGACAGCTACAGAATCTTAGTTATGTGCTGACTCTCAAGAGCCCTCTAACTGTAACTACAGACGAAAAAGAAGGTGTAGTAGGTTATGCTAAGAATGCTCCTCATAAGCAATATTCAGCACATCTCAAGTATGACTTCTGGGAGCGTGAGAGTAATAAAACTCCTTATACTGTAGGAACTTATATAGGAGCTAAAAGGGTATTCAATCTATCCTTAGGAGGAGTCTATCAGAAACAAATGATGTCCGAACTTCAAGGAGGAATACCGAAGTATTATGATTATAAGAACTTCTCTACAGAGGTATTCCTAGATACACCTCTTTCCGAAAGGAATAATGCGCTTACCCTGAATCTGGGTTATTATTATACAGATTTTGGGCGAAATTACGTCAGAAACATAGGGAATAACAACGTAGCAGGGGTATCTTCACAAGAATATTTTAACGGAGGCGGTACAGCTTACCCTCTAATTGGTACAGGAAGTACTTTTTGCTTCTTGGCTGGCTATCTTTTAGGTAAAAATGAACAATTTACTGCAAGAGTACAGCCCAATGTAGCCTTGCAATATTCCAAATTTGATGGACTTAAGGACGCAATGCTTGCTTATGACTTGGGAGTCAATGTGTTTTTCAAAGGACATAGTAATAAGCTTAGTCTTTGTTACCAGAACCGACCTATATTCAATCAGCAAAAGGAAGTCGCTATGCGTAAAGGAGCTTTTATTATACAATATCATATCCAACTGAACTAATATTTTAAGAAAAATATACTTATGAAAGCTGTTATTTTAGATAGAAATACTTTATCTGAACAATTAGAACTTACTGTTCCTCAAGGGGTTACTGAATGGGTTGTTTATCAGAGTACTACGCCAGAGCAAGTACTACAGCACCTCCAAGGAGCTCAGATAGCTATTACCAATAAGGTGAAGCTCAGGCGAGAGCATCTTCAGCAGTTACCTTCCTTAAAGCTTATCCAGCTGACTGCTACAGGCACCGATAATATAGACAAAGAAGCCGCTCAAGAGCTGGGGATAGAGGTGAAGAATGTAGTAGGCTATTCTACAGAAAGTGTTGCAGAACATTTCTTTATGCTTCTACTGGCAGCAATGAGAGGGCTCAAGCCTTATCACACAGCTGTAGAGAAGGGGGATTGGCAAGCCGATGGACGTTTCTGTCTTACAGAGCCTTCCATACTAGACCTCCATACCCGCACCCTCGGGATTATAGGGATAGGTAATATAGGGAAAGGCATTACTGAGCGGGCGAAAGCCTTTGGAATGCGTGTTCTCTGGGCAGAACATCAAGGGAAAGCCCCTCGTAATGCGGATTATACACCCTTTGAGGAAGTCCTTGCTCAGAGTGATATTATTTCCTTAAACTGTCCGCTTACCCCTGCTACACATCATCTGATAAATACAGAAACAATAGCTCGGATGTCCAGAAAGCCCTTACTTATCAATGTGGCACGGGGAGCTGTAGTGGATCCCCAGGCGATTTATGACGCTCTACAACAAGGGAAGCTATTGGGATTTGCTACCGATGTATTTGAGCAAGAACCTCCTGCCGATACTGATCCACTCTTAAAGCTCGCTACTCACCCTAGAGTACTTCTTACTCCTCACGTAGCTTGGGCAAGTGAATTTGCACTTGAAAAGCTTTGGACAAAGGTTAAGGAGCAGGTGGAGGCTTTTATTAAAAAATAGAGGAATTAAACCGTTTTATAAAGGAAAGAGAGGTAACCACGGTTACCTCTCTTTTAAGTTTGGATAAATTTATTTATACAATTCCTTGATCAAGCATAGCACTAGCTACTTTCATAAATCCAGCAATATTAGCTCCTTTTACATAGTTGATATAGCCGTCTTCTTGTCCGTATTTGAGGCAAGCATTATGGATAGATTCCATAATCTGGTGTAGTTTAGCATCTACTTCTTCAGAACGCCAAGCAAGGTGAGCTGCATTTTGAGTCATTTCAAGTCCAGAAGTAGCTACTCCTCCTGCATTTACTGCTTTTCCAGGAGCAAAAGGCAATTTAGCATCTTGGAAAGCTTTGATAGCCTCAGGAGTACATCCCATATTGGATACCTCAGCCACGAGCTTCACACCATTAGCGATAAGGGTTTTAGCATCTTCTTCGTTCAATTCGTTTTGGAAAGCACAAGGAAGGGCTATATCACAAGGGATTACCCACGCCTTTTTACCTGCAGTGAATTTGCTTTCTTTAGCGAATTTTTCTGCAAAAGGAGCTACAATATTACGGTTAGAAGCACGAAGTTCAAGAAGGTAGTCAATCATTTCTTGAGTCATACCATTAGGTACCTCTACACAACCATCAGGACCTGAAAGTCCGATAACTTTAGCACCTAGCTGAGTGGCTTTCTCAGAAGCTCCCCAGGCTACATTTCCAAATCCTGAAACAACTACACGTTGTCCTTTAAGGTCTTTACCTAGCTTTTTAAGCATATGGTCTACAAAGTAAAGGGCTCCATACCCTGTAGCCTCAGGACGTATAAGAGAGCCTCCCCAATTGATTCCTTTTCCTGTAAGGACACCTGTGTTATATTCACGGGCTAATTTTTTGTACATACCGTACATATATCCGATTTCGCGTCCGCCTACTCCTACGTCACCTGCTGGCACGTCAGTATCAGGGCCTATGTTATGCCACAATTCAAGCATAAAAGCTTGGCAGAAGCGCATTATCTCAGCATCAGATTTTCCTGTAGGGTCAAAATCAGATCCTCCTTTGGCACCTCCCATAGGAAGAGTGGTAAGGGCATTTTTGAAAGTTTGTTCGAACCCAAGGAACTTTAGCATAGAAGGATTCACTGCCTTATGGAAGCGGATACCCCCTTTGTAAGGACCTATAGCAGCATTGAACTGCACGCGATACCCTAAGTTAGTTTGTACTTCTCCTTTGTCATCTACCCAATCCACACGGAAAGTGAAGATACGATCTGGTTCTACAATACGCTCAATAATCTTAGCTTTTGCAAATTCAGGGTGTTGGTTATACACATCCTGTACAGATTCTAATACTTCGTGTACTGCTTGTAAGTACTCTTTTTCACCAGGGTGCTTTGCCTCCAAAGAGGTCATAATTTTTTGTACGTCCATAGTAATAAACAATAAATTAAAAGGTTTTATAATTATCTTATTTTCTGTACTTTACATAAGAAATATAAAGAAATCACAAATTTCCAACAAAGGTACTTATTTATATTGGATAAAACAAGTAAAAAGGGATAATTATTTTCTAAGTTGATACAGATTTAGCCCTATGCTTGTGTTATAATAACGTTCTAAACTTCCCTCAAAGGCTTCAATGACAAATTCCCCAGCACCACTAAGGGTGGCCTCTAGCAGGTGTCCAGCTAAGGCGCTATAATCCGATCTGCCAAGGGTGATGTGTAGATGTAAGTAAGGTTTTCCTTCTTTCTGTGAAATATTTCCTATTAAGCAAGCAATTTCCATCTGCTCTTGGAAGGTTTTATCTATATATTGTTTTGTATGAGGGTCAAAAAAGCGGAGTGTAGCTTTACCAACGGCACCTATACCGTGGATAACACCTGCTTTAATTTGTTTTTCCTCACAGAACATTGTCAGAGCCTTTGTGATCTCTACGTGATTCTCAAGGCTAAGAACATATCTGTCACCGAAAGCTTGGTAGGTATACATTTTGGTTGGATTTTATAGATGAATTTTTTACAGATAAAAGGCTATTTGGAGCGCTATATAAGCAAAAGGAGAGGCAAAAATGAGGCTATCAAGTCTATCAAGCAATCCTCCGTGTCCTGGAAGAATGGTGCCACTATCTTTCTTGCCAGCTACTCGCTTGAACTTGGATTCGACCAAGTCTCCTAAGGTACCTGCAATGACCAATACACCAGCTATAAGAAACCATTCCCAAATATTTTTATGGCTGTAAAGCGAAAATAAAAAAGCGGTTAATAAGGCTCCTAAAAAGCCTCCTATGAAGCCTTCCACTGTCTTCTTTGGGGATACTGAGGGAAAAAGTTTTGTCCGTCCTAAGAAACGTCCCGAAAGGTAAGCAAAGCTATCACTCGCCCAGATAATGGCTAGTACAGCTATCATTGTGTGTTGTGCTTCGTTAAAAGCTTCTGAGAAACGCCATTGTGAAAATTCCCAGAAGGGGAAAGGGTCTGATGAGATGGCTTCTACATAATTCTTGACTTCTACCTTATACAAAAGGGGAATAAACAAGCAACCTCCTCCTACATATAATAGGCTCAGTAGGAACTTCTGCTGTTTGCTATAATGTACAGGCTCTTTCTTGAACAAATAGATGACAAGGTAGATATCAGTTACCACTACAGCAAAAAGTAGTAAATAAACCAAAAAATTATTGGTGAGAAATAGGTAATTAAAGCTCCACCAGAGTAATAGGAATACAAGGTAGATAGCACTCCCTCCAAGGCGAATAAGCCGTTTGAACTCATACAAGCAGATAAGCCCAAAAATAAGAAAAAGAAAGCCGAAAGCCTCCGCATTGGAAAGCATAATGGCGGTTAGTAGTAGGAAAACGTAAAGAATCCCTGTGATACTTCGTTTGAGTAATTCATTCATTCTTCAGTATGATTAAGATCCTCTATAAGGAGCAAATAGGTAGTACGGTAGCAACTTTCAGCAAAAATAGAATCCTTCTCCTTAGGGGATTCAAATCCTCGTAAAGCGCGAATATTATTAGGTCGGTTCGTCTGTGTTTTTCTATTTACACCCGCCATAGCATCTCTCAGGGAGCCAACAATTTGGCTTGTTTTGGCAACGACAATCAATACAGGAGGTAGCTCCTCTAAGCGCTTCTGTCCTAACTGCCTAGATGAAAACAGAATAGAGCCTTCCTGAGCTACCAGATACTCACAATCTGTTAGAAAAAAAGTCGCTTTCTGGTCATCTCCTTCAAAATAAGAGGAAAATGAGGAATAGAAAATAGCCTCCAAGGATGCATTATGGGTGAAAACAGTTGCTTCACGGTTGTTCTCTAAGAGAATTTTCTCAAAAATAGATGGAAGCTCTTCTAGAGTCTCTATATATACAAAAATTCCTCCCTTTTCCTTGAAATTATGAACAAAAGCTTCATCTACAGGAAGCGAATGTTTCATTTGCTCTTGGGGCTTTTCTGGCTCTTTTGAAAAGGTTTTAAAGAGTTTTTCAAGCCATTTCATTAATGATTTTCTTGCTTAATTTTAGGGTGTAAAGATAAGAAAACTTAATGAATAAATAAAGTGAATAACAGAGTTTAATTTTTCTCTTAAAAAATTAGCATTTCTAAAGAACTTTAGGGGATATTTTGTAATTTTGCCCCCTCTAAAATTAAAACGCTTCAATGAATATTCATTTAGAAAAAAAACGGATAAAAAAGCATCTTACCCTTTCTTTAGGAGGTTCAAAGAGCCAGACCAATCGCTTGCTTCTCTTGCAACGGATTTTCCCTATATTACAGATAGATAACCTCTCCGATGCAAATGATGCTATCCTGATGCGTCAGGGATTATATCCTCTAGAAGAAGAGATAAATGTAGGTGATGCAGGAACGGTGATGCGCTTCTTAACAGCTTACTATGCCTGTGCTCAGGAGCAGAAAGTTATCCTTACAGGTTCTGAGAGAATGCAAGAACGTCCTATTGCGATTCTTGTGGAGGCACTCATTACCCTAGGCGCTTCTATTACTTACTTAGGAAAAGAAGGCTTCCCTCCCTTACGAATAGAAGGGAGAAAGATACAAGGAGGGGAACTCTCTATTAAGGCAGATGTAAGTAGCCAATATATTTCTGCATTACTGATGGTAGCTCCCACATTCTCTCAAGGGCTCACTCTTCATTTGCAAGGGGATATTACATCATTCCCTTACCTTACAATGACCCTCTCCCTACTCAATGAGATAGGTATAGCAGCTACCTTTGATGAAAATACCATATATGTACCTCCTACCTCCTATGTTTCCCCAAAAAGGTTTGTAGTGGAACCTGATTGGAGTTCTGCTTCTTATTTCTATAGTTTGATTGCCTTAAGTGAGCCTGGAACCAATCTTTTTTTAGCTAATTATACCGAAAAAAGCTTGCAGGGAGATAGAGTTGTGGCAGATATTTACCAGAATTTTGGAGTAAAGACTCTTTTTCTAGGGGATAAAATACAATTGATTAAAGAACGAACAGAAGTATCGCCTATTTTCTCCTATAACCTTATGGATGCTCCAGATATTGCCCAAACCATTGCGGTTACTTGTTTTGGGTTGGGGATAGAATGCTTCTTAAGTGGGCTTAAAACTCTTAAAATAAAGGAGACAGATCGTCTCTTTGCTCTTAAGGAGGAACTCACCAAGCTATCAGCTCAGGTAAGCATCTCCGATAGTGAGTTGTGGATAGGAGTTTCTTCCAAGATTACCCCTAATGTAGCCATCCATACCTACGGGGATCATCGTATGGCAATGGCTTTTGCTCCTCTCTGCTTGAAAGTTCCTATTACCATTACCAATAAGGCAGTAGTGGAGAAGTCCTTTCCTAATTTTTGGGAAGATTTGGATTATATTACACAACCTTTCTAGAGAGGTTTAAGCATCTTTCTCTTTTTTAGAAAATTCTTCTTTTTGAATAGTTTGTATGAAAATATCATTCACCGAAGGTATTTCCTGCTTGAAGTGAGTGATATTTCCTTTTTGAAAGAGATATTGAAGTAGTTCTTGAGGATTTTGTTCTTCGTCGAGCTCAATAAGCCACTTTTTTTCGTTGTGAATGGAAGGAAAATTCGCCTGAGATAGCTTGTAATGCGTTTCCAATTCATCAAAAGAGGTATTTTCAAAAGGAATAATACCCACTTCATATCTGTTTTTTTGAAATTGTTGCTGGATATTCCTGAGTTCTCCACTGAGTAATAGTTTGGAACGATTCAGTAAGGCAATATGATCACAAAGGCTTTCCACTGATTCCATCCGATGAGTGGAGAAAAGAATTGTACAACCCTTTTCACGTAGGTAGAGCACTTGTTCTTTAATGATTTCTGCATTGATAGGATCCAGCCCACTGAAGACTTCATCGAAAATTAGGAACTTCGGCTGGTGAATCACTGTGGCTATGAACTGTACTTTCTGAGCCATTCCTTTGGAGAGTTCTTGGAGTTTTTTCTCTTTCCAGTGGGGGATAGCTAAGCGCTCTAGCCAGAAGTGAAGTTGTTCTATAGCTTGGGTTCGAGAGAGTCCTTTGAGTTGTCCTAAATAGAGGAGTTGTTCCCCTACGGTCATATTCTTATAGAGCCCTCTTTCTTCAGGCATATAACCGATATGAATAATATCGGAGGGAGCAAGAGGGGCACCTTCAAAGAGGATTTCTCCTTCATTGGGCAAGAAAATCTGGTTGAGAATACGGATGAGGGTGGTTTTTCCTGCCCCATTAGGTCCCAAAAGCCCAAAGATACTCCCTCTAGGAATTTCCAAGGAGATATCAGAAAGGGCTACTTGCTTTCCATAATTCTTGCTCAGGTGAGTTATCTTAAGTAGGATATCAGCCATTGCCTAATTGTTTTGAGTAAGTTCCATAAAAAGTTGTTCCAGGTCGGTATGCTTGTGATTCATTTGAAGGATTTTTAGCCCATTCTCCATAGCAAAATCAAAGAGCTTTCCTCTCATATCCTCTTGAGTGTCAAAGGTAAGGGTGAAAAAAAACTCTTCGTTATTTCGGATGGTTTTTATATGAGGGATACGGCGTAGGAGCTGTTCCTCTACACGGTAATCAAAAAGAATCTCAACGGTTTGTTCCTTATCCTGTAGGTGTTTCATCTGTTTATCAAGGATGATTTTTCCCTTATGGAGAATAAGAACACGTTGGCAAACAGCTTGAATCTCCTGCATAATGTGGGAAGAGAGTAGGATGATTTTTTCTTTTCCTAGTTCTCGGATAATTTGTCGTATTTCTAGTATTTGCTGAGGGTCAAGCCCATTGGTGGGTTCATCCAAAATAAGCACTTTAGGGTCGTGAAGAAGGGTAGAAGCAAGTCCTACTCGCTGGCGGTATCCTTTGGAGAGCATATATATCTTCTTATGGGCGTGACTTTCCAGCTGGGTGAGTTCTATACAGGTTCCTATACGGCTCTTAGGGGTATGATATAAGCCTGCAACATATTGTAGATATTCCTTTACATACATATCCAGATATAATGGATTGTGCTCAGGCAAATAGCCTATATGCTTCTGAGCTTGGATGCGCTCCTTAGTGATAGAGTATCCTAATACCTCAACTTCCCCTTCGTCAGCAAGTAAGGCTCCTGTAATCATCTTCATTGTAGTGGTCTTTCCTGCACCATTGAGCCCTAGGAAGCCTGTAATTTCTCCCTCTTGAAGCTCAAAGGAGACTTGATCTACGACCTTTTGTGGAGGGTAACTCTTGGTTAGGTTTTTAACAATAACAGCCATAAATGAGAAATAAGTGCAAAAGTACGTAAAAAATAGTTGGGAAGAAAGCCTTTTGGTAATAAAAAAAGTGATATTTTTGCAAGTAATTCAGAATTAATAAAAAAGATGGCGAAAAGACGCGAATTTCAAGAGAATCAATCTCTTAAGCAACACGATTCTTGGGGGATTTTTAAAATAATGAGTGAGTTCGTAACTGGTTATGAGCGACTCAGTGAGATAGGTCCCTGTGTGTCTGTCTTCGGTTCAGCCCGTATTCAGCCCGATAGTAAGTATTACAACCTAGCTACAGAGATAGCTGAACGTATTGTAGAAATGGGGTTCGGAGTGATTACTGGGGGAGGACCTGGTATTATGGAAGCTGCCAATAAGGGAGCTGCCCAGGGAGAGGGAGCCTCTGTAGGTATCAATATAGAACTTCCTTTTGAGCAACACGATAATCCTTATGTAGATAGGGATAAGAACTTGCATTTCAACTATTTCTTTGCTCGTAAGGTGATGTTTGTACGTTATTCACAGGCGTTTGTCGTTTTCCCTGGTGGGTTTGGGACAATGGATGAGCTTTTTGAGGCTATTACCCTAATCCAAACCACCAAGATAGAACCTTTCCCCATTATTCTAGTGGGATCAGAGTTCTGGAACGGACTGGTTAGCTGGATTAAGGAGGTGCTTCTAGATAAATTTGGCAATATAGGAGCTAAGGATATGGATATTTTTAAGGTGGTAGATACTGCTGATGAGGTAGAGGAAATCATTGAAAAATTCTATCTCAAATACAGCTTAAAGCCAAAGTTCTAGGTATTCACAAGCTTATTCCTTTAGCATTTTCTCAATATGTAACTCTAAGTTATCTGTTAACTCTCTTAGGTAGTTGAGTTGCTCAGTAAAGAAAAGCATCTCCTGAGGACGAATCATTTCAGAGGCACTTTCGGTAGAAGGTGTCTTTTCTGTTTCGGAAAATAGTTCAAGGGTCTTTTGGCGTATTTCTTCAAATACTTTAGGGTTAAAGGGACGTATCTCCTCATCCAGCTTGCCGTCCAAGAGGGCAACGCAGTGCTGGAGCTTGTGCTGTATCTCCTCTATAGCATGCACAAAAAGGTCGCGGATGATAGGGGAGGGAGTCTCACTGAGCTGTGTGCTGAGGGTCGCTACACAAGAGAGGAAATCCTGCTGAAGTACCTGAATTTCATTGCGAACAGTATAGTTTTTCTGCTGAGATTTGGGTTCCTGAAGCATACGTTGCAAGCCTGCATTCAGGTTAGCCAAAGCTAGAAAAGCCTTCTTACGAGCTACCTTATACTCGGTGGTAATCTCAGGGGTATCTACTCGCTTAATAAGCTCATTGGTATAGCCTAAATTAGCCCTGAGGCTTTTAATAATCAGCTGGTTATAATTCTTATGTTCCCAAGAGGGGAAAAGTAAGTAATTGGCACTCACCGAGAGTATAAAAGCTATAAGCGTATCCACCACACGATATTGCACTACGCTTACTGCATCAGGAACAAAAAGGGCATAAGCCAAGACAATATACAAAGTAAGGAAAATCGCACTCATACTGAAATTCTCCTGTAGAAGTCCATAACCAAAGGGCATGCTCATTAGGATAGCTAACCCATAGATATATTTATAAACCTCATAATCCAAGTGTAAGATATATTGGCATATATATACCAATACGAAAGCCACTCCTGCCCCGATGAGTGTTCCAAGAGCACGCTCCTTGGAGCGACTTAGGGTAAGTCCATAGCCTGGTCGCATAATTACATATACAGTGAAGAGAATCCAGTGTGGGTTCTGTACCTCAAAAGCTTCTCCTATCAGGTATCCAATAACGGTTACTATGGCAAGGCGTAAAGCGTGGCGGAAAAAGGAAGACTGAAATGAAAGATGGTCAGCCAATCGTTTGATAGAATAGTTATCTGCACTCACAAAGCGACGATAACTTTTCTCATCACGATAACTTACCTCTTGGGTATAGTAATTATTGAATATTTGCTGAACATTATAGATGTTCTGAGTCTGTTTTGACAAATAGTGATACATTTTCTCTAAAAGTACCTGTTCTTCTGAAAAATTTCCCTCTTGGTTAATACTAAGATAGGCTTGTTTGAACTCCAGTTGCTTTTCTAGAAGACTTTTGAGGCTGATATTATAAGACCCTTTTTTTCTTTCACCTATATAATCAGCCATTTTAAGAAGAATCAGGGAAAGTTCTTCTAAAAAATGGGTGTATTTCTCAAAGAAATGAGCGTTCTTTTGAGCATATTTATCTACTCTCTCATAAGGAATCGGATTCGCGATAGCTAGCTCAAAAATATCTACCATCTCAATAAAGATAAGGAACTGACGCTGGAGGTAGTTGGTCTTCCCTGATTTAGAACGAGAGTCAAGGAGTACTGCTCGTAGCTTTTCATATTCCTCATTCAGAGAGGACTGTAGGGAAAGAAGCACTTGCTTATTAGCCATACGTGAATCAGTATCACTGATAAGTAAAGCACGCGTGTGTAAGTACTTAGCAGTAAGGGTCATACACTTAGCAAGGAGTTGTTCGCTGTATTGGCGTGGACGTATCCACATTAGTATTCTGACCAAAAGAATATACCAAGCCCCTGCTAGAAAAATATATAAGGCATTATAGAGGATATGAATACCCTCCTGTGGGCGGACTAAGGCTAAGGTAAGGGTAAAAATCCCTGCAATAG
Organism: uncultured Capnocytophaga sp.; assembly: GCA_905372595.1. Classification (GTDB taxonomy): domain Bacteria; phylum Bacteroidota; class Bacteroidia; order Flavobacteriales; family Flavobacteriaceae; genus Capnocytophaga. The sequence goes on from CAJPPS010000012.1 coordinate 12,691, forward strand.
AGACCATCGCTGCACGTGCCCCATAGAGGGAAATATAGGCATAGCCAAAGGTGAGTATAGCCATTAAGGATAGTAGTTGCCACAGGGAACCATAAGCATTCACGAAATTCACAGAAACCGAACTGATAGCTACAAAAAGTGTGGCGATAATAATTCCTCCTAAGTGGTGCTTGCGGTTACCAGGGATATCACTAGGGGCTATCATTATGATGGTAGTAGCCGCTGTAAGCCCTGCCGATACATTTCCCAGAAGCCAGCCAGCTATAGCACAGGAGAGAATAGCAAAAGATTTCAGCACTCCAATT
>CAJPPS010000013.1 GCA_905372595.1 uncultured Capnocytophaga sp.
ATTATTTTTCTTCTTGATATTCCCTCTACTTTCCCTCTATTCTCAGGAAAGTAATATCCAAATAGGAGCAAAGGCAGGGGTATCTTTGGCTACCTTTTCGAGGAATTTTTTCTATCAGACACAAGAATTTTCTTATATAACAGATTTTTATGTAGGAGCTTTGGCAGTTACACGCACCGAGCACACAATTAACGGGAAATTGGAACTAATATATTCAGGACAAGGGGCAAAGTATAATGTTTCTCATAATCCTCAATATGAAGGAAAATACAATTTAGGATACCTTTCCTTGGCTTATATTATGCATTTTCGCCTATCGGATCATTTTTATCTGGATGCAGGGCTTAGTACAGACCTTCTGGTCAGAAAGGATAGTAAAATACCCTCTCCCAGAACGTTTGATATTGCAGGAATTGTAGGGATAGAAGTGCCTATACTTCCTTCGTTGAGCCTTGAGGCTCGCGCCAAATCAGGTAGGGGAGGGCTTAATAATTATGAAGAGTATTACACCGCTTCGCCTTTTCAGAATTCTTTGAATAACTTAGTAGTACAGTTTGGCATTATTTATTATCTTTAAAATAAAATTCAATGAATAAAGTACTTATTTTAGATTTTGGTTCACAATATACACAGCTTATAGCGCGCAGAGTGCGAGAGCTCAATGTATATTGTGAGATACACCCATACAATCATCTTCCTGAGAATGTAGCTGATTTCTCGGCTGTAATTCTCTCAGGATCACCTTATTCGGTACGTGCTACCGATGCACCACATCCTGACCTTTCGCTCTTCCGAGGGAAGAAACCACTCTTAGCAGTGTGTTATGGAGCTCAGTATCTGGCACACTTCTTTGGGGGAGAGGTCGCTCCTTCTGATGTCCGTGAATATGGACGAGCACACTTGGTATTTGTTAAGCAGGAAGAACCTTTCCTAGAGGGAATTCCTCATAACAGTCAAGTATGGATGAGCCATAGCGATACCATTAAGCAACTACCCACAGGAGGGGTATGCTTAGCAAGTACGCCAGATGTTACCAATGCAGCCTATCGTATTGAAGGAGAATCTACTTATGCTATTCAATTCCATCCAGAAGTATATCATTCTACAGATGGGAAAAAGTTCTTGGAGAACTTCCTCTTTAAGATAGCGAAGATTACACCTTCTTGGACACCGGACAACTTTATAGAGACTACTGTAGCAGCTCTTAAGCAACAAGTAGGAAAGGAAAAAGTAGTACTAGGACTCTCTGGAGGGGTGGATTCTACAGTGGCAGCCGTACTTCTTAATAAGGCTATTGGGAGCCAATTACATTGTATTTTTGTCAATAATGGTCTTTTAAGAAAGGGAGAGTTCGAAAGTGTGTTGGCTCAGTATCAGGGAATGGGGCTTAATATCAAGGGAGTAGATGCTTCCGGAGAATTTCTTTCCGCCTTAGCAGGAATTACAGACCCAGAGCAAAAACGCAAAACTATAGGGCGAGTATTTATAGAAGTATTTGACAAAGAAGCCCATCAAATTACCGATGTTACCTATCTGGCACAAGGGACTATCTACCCAGATGTTATAGAATCAGTATCGGTAAAAGGACCTTCTGCTACCATTAAGAGTCATCATAATGTAGGGGGATTACCGGATTATATGAAACTCAAGATTGTGGAACCCTTACGAATGCTTTTCAAAGATGAAGTGCGCCGAGTGGGAGCTTCTTTAGGAATTCCTGCAGAGCTCTTAGGGCGCCATCCTTTCCCCGGTCCAGGGTTGGCAATACGTATCCTAGGCGATATTACTCCAGAGAAAGTGGCTACTTTACAGGAGGTAGATGCTCTTTTCATTAATGGACTTAAGGAGCATCAGCTCTATGATAAGGTATGGCAAGCAGGAGCGATTCTCCTTCCTATCAATAGTGTAGGAGTAATGGGAGACGAGCGTACTTATGAAAAATGTGTAGCCCTACGTGCGGTAGAGAGTACCGATGGAATGACTGCCGATTGGGTACACTTGCCCTATGATTTCTTACAGAAAATCTCTAATGAGATTATTAATAAAGTAAAAGGGGTAAATCGTGTGGTTTATGACATCAGCTCCAAACCGCCTGCAACTATCGAATGGGAGTAAGAATAAATATAAATTTCAAAAAATCAACAAATTAACAATAAAAATGGATATAAAAAATTATATTGAACAGAACAGAGATCGCTTCCTAAGCGAGCTATTTGACTTATTACGTATGCCGTCTGTTAGTGCTGACTCAGCATATAAGCCCTCTATCGAAGCTACAGCCCAATGGGTAAAGGAATCTCTTCTTAAAGCAGGGTGTGATACAGCCCAAGTATGTGAAACTCCAGGGAATCCTGTAGTATATGGAGAAAAGCACGTGGGAGACCATCTTCCTACAGTACTTGTATATGGGCATTATGATGTACAACCTGCAGACCCTCTCGAATTATGGGATACAGAACCTTTTGAACCAGTAATTAAGACTACAGAACTTCATCCTGAGGGAGCTATTTTTGCTCGTGGAGCTTGTGATGACAAAGGACAGATGTTTATGCATATCAAAGCCTTTGAATATATGGTCAAAGAGGGAAAGCTTCCTTGCAATATTAAGTTTATGATTGAAGGAGAAGAGGAAGTAGGTTCTAAGAACTTAGGATGGTTTGTGGAAAGGAATAAGGAAAAACTTAAGAACGATATCATCTTGATTTCGGATACAAGTATTATTGGTAGAGAGACTCCTTCTATCACAACCAGTCTTCGTGGGCTTAGCTATCTTCAGGTAGAAGTTACAGGTCCTAACCGAGACTTACACTCAGGAGTTTATGGAGGAGCCGTTGCCAACCCAGTGAATATTTTAGCTCAGATGATTGCTCAGCTTCACGATGAACATCATCGTGTAACTATTCCACACTTCTATGATAAGGTAAAAGAGTTTTCTGCTGAGGAGCGTGCTCTTTTTGCCCAAATACCATTCTCTTTGGAAGAATACAAAAAAGACTTAGGAGTAAAAGATGTACTTTTGGAGGACGGCTATTCAGTAATCGAAAGTTCTGCTATACGTCCTACCTTGGATGTCAATGGAATTTGGGGAGGCTATATAGGTGAAGGAGCTAAGACGATTATTCCTAGTAAGGCATCAGCTAAGATTTCTATGCGCTTGGTGCCCAACCAAGATAATAAGGAGATAGAGGCTCTTTTCACAGAACATATACAACGCATAGCTCCTGAAGGGGTTACTGTTAAGGTAACTAATTTGGGTGGAGGTCCAGCTTATGCTATGTCTATTGATAATGATGGATACCGTGCTGCAGAAAAAGCGATGGAAAAGACCTTTGGTAAGCGTCCTGTTCCTTCTCCAGAGGGAGGAAGTATTCCTATTGTAGCTCTTTTCGAGAGGGAATTAGGCACTAAGTCTATTCTTATGGGATTTGGATTTGATTCGGATCTTATTCACTCTCCTAATGAGCACTATGGGCTATTTAATTTCTTCAAAGGAATAGAAACCATTCCATATTTCTACGAGTATTATGTAGAGGCACATAAGAAATAATAGTTTGTTTTCCAAGAGGAAATGAGAGATGACTTTATTTCCTCTTGATTTTTAATATGTTATCTATGAGGTGTGCTTTTTTCTATACAATATTCTTCTTTTCTTTGTTCTGTAAGGCACAAAGTTTTGAAAAGGAATTAGGAATAGGACTTTTGACGGTCAATACACAACATACACTACCACTGTATAAGCATCCTAATGATTTGTATCCTACGGATTCTATTGTTTATCAGAAAGATAAAAAGGGAACTCTTATGCTGAAACTGAGCAGTCCTATAGCTCCGTACAAATTCTTTCCAGGAGCAGATTTAGGAATGGTTGGTGTAATGGGAACCGATGAACATGTAAGAGGTATTGTTTCCCCGGTACTTATTTTTAGGGTATTATCTGAAGGGAAAGATTTCTATCAGATAGTAATAGATGAACATAGAGGAAATTCTTTGTTTATTAAGAAAAATAAAAAAGCTGAGTATTATGTATATGATAAGAAATCTTCTACATACGAGGATGATTTCATAAAACCTAAAACAACCTTTTGGTTTAGGTTTGAGAATTGGCTTCATTATCTTAGTAAATGTGAATTACTTACTTTCAGTGGGCAGATGAAACTATATGATACTCCTAATGGAAAATGTATAGTAGATAAAGAACATCACGGTGTTATTTCTCTTATAGATTGTAGAGATAATTGGATAGAAATAGAAACAGAAGTGATATATCTTAATGGAGTACAGCTGCCTATATATAAAGGCTGGCTCAAATGGTATGATAAAGGCAAGGAACAAATTACAATTATGGTCAATGCCTTATATTAACACGAGAAATATTTAACATTCTGTTTAGATTTATGTACTGAAAAAACACTAACTTTGCTATTTAAAACGCAAACTAACTGTGATGGATTTAGAAAAATTTCACTTAGTTACTCGATTGGCTTCACAAGCTACACATTATAAGGAAGGTGAAGCGATTCGCTATTGGGAAGAAGGGCAGTGGCGCCCTATGTCTTGGACTGTATTTTATGACAAAATCCAAGAACTTACCAAAGCACTTTTGCATTATCAAGTAGGAGTACAGGAGAATATAGGAATTTTTGCTCCCAACTCCCCTCAGTGGACTATGGTGGATATGGCAGCAGCCCACCTAAGAGCCTGTGCAGTACCTATCTATGCTACTAATACAGCTGATCAGGCTGCTTATATCATCAATGATGCTAATATTCGTATTTTATTCGTTGGAGAACAAGAACAATTTGATAAAATACAGCAAATAAAAGAAAAATGTCCTCAATTACAGCAAGTAGTTGTATTCAATGAGGAACTTGTAAAAGAAAAGAACCCTTTTGTGGTTTCTTTATCTCAATTCATAACACTTCCTCAAGGTAAAAACTACACTGAAGAGCTAGAGAAGCGATTCGCTCAGCGAAATCTTAGGGATATCTATACGATCATTTATACTTCAGGAACTACAGGGAATCCCAAGGGAGTCCTTATAGATTATGAAAATGTTGCCTATCAGCTTATTAACCACGATGAACGATTGAGTGTGGTAGAAAGAAATGTTTCCTTGTCTTTCTTGCCTCTCTCTCACGTATATGAGCGGATGTGGGTAGCCTATGTGCTTCATAAGGGAGTGATTAACTGCTACTTAGATGATACTAACCGAGTTGCAGAAGTCCTCAAGGAGGTACGCCCTCATTATATGTGTGTGGTACCCCGCTTATTGGAGAAAATATATACCAAAATCTATGAGAATGTAGGAAAGCAGTCTCCAGTAAAGCGTATGGTATTTGCTATGGCTACTCGAATTGCTAAAATACAGTTGGGAAGAACTAAAAAAGGGAAATATCCTTCCATTATCCTAAAAAAACTCTATAATACGGCTGATAAACTCGTTTTCCAGAAGCTAAAAGAGGCTATGGGAGGTAATATCCAAATGATTCCTTGTGGAGGAGCACTTTTGGAACCTTCTATTGGGCGTTTTTTCAGAGCAATAGGAGTCAATGTAACCTTGGGTTATGGGATGACTGAGACTACCGCAACAGTATCCTGCTGGGATGATAACAAGTTCAAGCTCAAGTCAGTAGGTACTCTTTTGCCTAATATACAAGCTAAAATAGGAGAGAATAACGAAATTCTACTTAAGGGAGGCTCTATCACCAAAGGTTATTATAACAATCCTGAGGAAAATGCCAAAGCCTTTACCGAGGATGGTTTCTTGCGTACAGGCGATGCTGGCTATATAGATGAGCAAGGGAATATTTTTATCACTGAGCGTATCAAGGAATTGATGAAAACCTCCAACGGAAAATATATAGCTCCTCAGCAAATAGAAGGAAAGGTGGGTAAGGATAGCTTTATTGAACAAATTGCTATTATTGCAGATGCTCGCAAATATGTTTCTGCTCTTATTGTACCCAATTATGATGCTTTAGCAGAATATGCAAAGTCACTCAATCTGAAATATAAAAACTATGCTGAACTGATAAAAAATAGCCAAATCGTGGATTTCTTCCAGAAAAGGTTACAGAATCTTCAGCAAGAATTGGCGGCTTATGAGCAAATTAAGAAATTTACCCTACTCACAAGCCCTTTCACAATTAATAATGATGAGCTGACGCCTACTCTTAAGCTCAAGCGAAAGAATATCTATAGGAATTATTTCCGAGAAATAGAGGCAATGTATGCATAATCCAAATCCAGATATAATTAATCACAGATAGAATAATGGGGAAGATAGTAGTAGAGCTCAAAGAAGCCTCTGTTTTTCAAAGAAAAAATCTTATTCTTCACGATATTAACCTTACCATTGAGCGAGGTGAATTCGTATATCTGATAGGGAAAACAGGGAGCGGGAAGAGTTCGCTTCTGAAGATACTTTACGGGGATCTTCCTCTGAAGAAAGGAACAGGAACAGCTGTAGATTTTGACCTTACCACCCTTAAGGAATCCGAAATTCCTTATCTGAGACGAAAGATAGGGGTCGTTTTTCAGGATTTTAAGCTTCTTCCTGATAGAAATATCTTTGCTAATCTAGAATTTGTTCTAAGGGCTACGGGCTGGAAAGAAGAAGCAAAGATAGAAGCACGTATCAAGAGTGTATTGGCAAAAGTGAAGATGGATACCAAGCTACAGAAGTATCCTCACGAGTTATCAGGAGGGGAGCAACAGCGAGTGGCGATTGCGCGCGCCTTGCTCAATGACCCTGACCTGATTCTCGCTGATGAGCCTACAGGAAATCTGGATCCTGAAACCAGTGTCGAGATTATGAAAGTGATGCGGGAGATTAATGATTCTGGACGCTCTATCCTAATGGCTACCCACGATTATGCCCTCATCCTCAAGTTCCCTTCCAAAACTATCAAGTGTGATGGAGGAAAGCTCTTTGAGGTGGTGCAACGCTCGGTATAGTTAAAATTCGAATTTTAACTGAATATCAATCAATTGAAATGTCTTTCGGTGGTGTTCGCAAGCTCCAAATTCAAGAATAGCTGCTCGGTGTTCTTTCGTGGGGTACCCTTTATTCTTATCCCAATGGTACATAGGGAATTCCTTGTGGAGCTCTTCCATATAAGCATCGCGGTAGGTCTTAGCCAGTACCGAGGCGGCAGCAATACGCATAAATCGTGCATCTCCTTTGACCTGACAGGAGTAAGGAATCCTCTTATAGGGTTTGAATCGATTCCCATCTACTACAATAAACTCCGGAGTGAGAGTGAGTTTGTCTAAAGCCTGTTGCATAGCCTCAATAGAGGCATTGAGGATATTAATCTGGTCAATTCGTTGAGGAGAGAGATGTACTACAGCATAGCTCAGTGCCTGTTCTTCGATGATAGGACGAAGCTGATTGCGCTGTTTCTCAGTCATCTGTTTGGAGTCATTGAGTAGGGGATGGTAAAAGTCTTCAGGAAGGATAACCGCTGCAGCCGTTACAGGTCCTGCTAGGCAACCACGACCCGCCTCATCAGTCCCAGCTTCTTGTGGGGAGAAAAACCATTTTTCCATAAAATTAATTCTGTAGAACTAATAAATTACACCCACGAATATCTGACGAATCAAAGCGCCCTAAGACCTCAAAAGTACCATCGGGATAGGCTTTGCCCAAGTCTTGAGTAGCAATGAAGCTACAGGAATAATAATTGGCTAAATCTATTACATTGATACCCCCAATTTTTCCATAAGGTAGGAAAGAAAGGGCATCTTCGCTATCACGAATGAGGATTTTCATCCACGGAACAGGGGCAAACAGACCATTTCCTTGGCTATAAGCCTGTGAAAGTAGCTCTGTCATTCCATATTCGGAGTGGATTACCTCTGTACCGAAGCCTTGACAAAGGATGCTGTGTAGCTCTTCACGGATAAGCTCCTTGCGCCGTCCCTTCATACCTCCTGTTTCCATAATAATAGTGTTTTTTAGGGAAAATTGATATTGCTCAACTAAGTCCAAGAGGGCAAAAGATACTCCCATAAGGAAGACCTTATGACCTTTTGCGTCCCAAAGTATAAGTTTCTGGGCAAGTTCTTCCTGATTGTAAAGGTAGAAGCCACTTTCCTTTTGAGCATTATGAATTAAATCATCAGCCATATAGATAAGAGAAGAACCTTTACGCTCTAAATAGGAGGGAAGCAGTGCCAAGAAAATATAACTCCCTATCTCTCCATAGAAATGAGCAAATCCCTTGCGAAAACTTTCTCTATAAAGAGTTAAGGAGCTGACTAAGTGCCGAGACGTTTGGCTACCCGTAGTGCCACTGCTGGTAAAGACTTCTTCAGGAGGATTAGTAGCAGCATAAACTTCCTTATTTTTAAAGAACTCTATAGGTAAAAAGGGAATCTCTTTGAGGGTATGTACTGTCTTGGGAGTTTTGTTGAAGTAGTTACAAAACTCCTGATATACAGCATTATTTTGATATTGAAAGGCAAAAACAGTCAAAGCCTGTGCCTCAAATTCCTTAGAGGTATAATCGTGAAAAAGGTTATTCATCTGATGAATAATAGGTGTTTTTTAACAATTTAGGATTAATGACAGAATGCTATCATATCTAATTGATTGTTAAGACAAAAAGAGATATTTTCTTTTAGCCCCATAATATGTTCATAAGCAAAGCCTCTTTCTTCGTCATCGTCGTCCTCTATCAGAGCTTCTATTTCTTCCTTTGTTTTATGAACTTTCTCCAGCAGAGAAGCTAAATGTCTCAATCGATCCTGATCAATGAGGCTTATCATAGGATAGTCCTCTATTTCAGGTAGAGGGAAGGAATGAAAATGATCGGCGGGGAATAGCTCGGTGTCTATCTCTACCTCTATATCATAGTCTTCAAAGAGAGTTTTGTTGATAAGATCGGTTTCATACCAGAACTTTATTTCTTTGGTAAAGGGGAGCTTCTTTCCCAAAATAGCACAAATACCAATAAAGGCGTATCCATAGGTATATCCTTTTTTCTCATCAAAAGGAAGCCCCATAATGATATCAGTAAGAGCCTTAGTGGTCTCATTGTCATCATCTTCTTCGGCGTAGTTTTGGAAGATTTCGTCCTTCTGAACCTCAGCGAGTAAGGCTTCATTTTTAGATGAAAAAACAGCCTGAAGTTCAGACGTTTTTACCCCGTAAGCAAACATATAGTATCCCATAGATAAAGATTTATGGGCAAAGGTACAAAATAAATCTGAAATAGGAGGGCTTGTTCTTCTGTTGGTTAATCAAACAGCCTTGTCAAGAGGGATAACTCTTTCCCTTTGCTAGTGTAAAAGATAGAAAAATTATGGAAAAGTTAGAAATTTTTAAGCAGGTATGAAAGAACATTCAGCAAATACGCCAGAGTAAAGGGCTCTCTCAAGTGGATCTGGTAGGGTGTATTGAGGGGAATATTGATACTACCAATATCTCTCGTATAGAGCAAGGGCGTACCAACCCAACCCTGCTCACTCTCTATCGTATTGCTCAAGCCTTGGAAGTACCACTTACTGATTTAGTGAGAGATAGTACAGCAAAAGTAGCTGAAAAATAGAAGAAAAATTATAAATTTGTGAATTTCTTTTGGTTTTATGGGCAAAAAACTTAACTTTGCAGAGATAAAAGCATTAGGATGATGAAAAAGTTACTTTATATAGCACTATTTATACTTCCTTTGCTATGTATAGCACAGTCTAGTAGGCAAAAAGGGCAAGTATTTAAGACTCGCCCCGATTATCCTATGGAAAATCTTGACAAATCAGGCGAAATTGTGGTAACCCGTACAATGTACCGACTTGTCTTTGAAGATGATGCTATACCTGATGCCTATAAAAAAATGGTAGAACGTTTCTTTAATCAAGTTTTTTACAATGAGTATAAAAAAATAGGTGTACAATATCGCTTAAAAGTAGAGAAAAGAGCTTTTGGCGACATCTATATAGAAAATCAAAAAGTGGGTAACATTAAGGAAATACCAACTTCCAAATAGCCAAAACAATTTTTGAGATTACCAATAGTACTAACTTACACGAGGTAGATATATTTTATTTTTGATGTTTATGATATTTTAAGAACCTATCTACAAGTGTAATCTTATGGGTTAAAAAATCTATCTATTTTTATTGTTGAAGAATTAATATTTTTCAGTAAAGTTTTGTACCTTTGCAGTCTATAATGAAAGTATCATTGGATATAAAACAAAATTAATGATGAAAAAAATACAAATGGTAGACTTACAAGGGCAATATGAGCCTTTGAAAGCTCAGATACAACAGTCTTTTAATGAGGTACTTGAGACCGCTACTTTTATCAATGGACCTCAAGTACATTCTTTCCAGAAAGAATTAGAGGACTACCTACAGGTTAAGCACGTTATCCCTTGTGCCAATGGTACAGATGCACTTCAGATAGCAATGATGGCATTAGGATTAAAGCCAGGGGATGAAGTTATTACAGCTGATTTTACCTTTGCAGCAACAGTTGAGGTAATAGCTCTTTTGGGGCTTACTCCTGTTTTGGTAGATGTAGAGCAGGATACATTTAATATTGATATTCAGGCTATAAAAAAAGCAATCACACCTAGAACCAAAGCTATTGTTCCTGTTCATCTATATGGGCGACCAGCCAATATGGAAGCTATTATGCAGATAGCAAAGGAGCATCATCTTTTTGTGATAGAGGATAATGCACAGGCAATTGGAGCTGATTTCACTTGGAGCGATGGAAGAAAGCAAAAATTAGGGACAATAGGGCACATAGGAGCCACTAGTTTCTTTCCTTCCAAAAATTTAGGCTGTTACGGTGATGGAGGAGCTATTTTTACCAATGATGACGAACTAGCACATACCTTAAGAGGAATTGTTAATCACGGGATGTATATACGTTATCATCACGATGTGGTAGGGGTCAATTCTCGTCTGGATTCTCTTCAAGCTTGTGTTCTTCGAGTAAAATTACCTCACTTAGATACCTACAATCAGAAAAGAAGAGCTTTTGCACATCTATATTCTGAAGGATTAAAGAAAAATCCACATATAATTACTCCCGAAATCCCTCAAGGGGATACTTCTCACGTTTTTCACCAATATACAATCCGTATTACCAATGGTAAGCGAGATGCTCTTGCGGAATATTTGTCCCAAAATGGAGTGCCCTTTGGAGTATATTACCCTATTCCATTACATCAGCAGAAAGCATATCAGGATAGCCGTTATAAGGAAGAAGACTTTCCGGTGACTCATCAGTTAGTCAAAGAAGTACTTTCTTTGCCTATGCATACGGAACTTGATCAGGAGCAAATAAATTTTATAACAAAGTTAATTACAGATTTTGTATAAAGTAAAAAAAAACGTACCTTTGCACACATTATTAATAGAATAAAAATATTTCTTACAAATATAAAAATGAGAACAATACAATTTAGAGAAGCCATTTGTGAAGCTATGAGCGAGGAAATGCGCAGAGATCCTTCTATTTACTTAATGGGAGAAGAAGTAGCCGAATATAATGGAGCTTATAAAGCTTCCAAGGGAATGCTTGATGAATTCGGTCCTAAGCGTGTGATAGATACCCCTATTGCCGAAAGTGGATTCTCAGGAATAGGAGTAGGTTCAGCTATGAATGGTTGCCGTCCGATTATTGAGTATATGACATTTAACTTTTCTTTGGTAGCGATAGATCAAATTATTAGCAACGCAGCAAAGCTAAGACAAATGTCAGGAGGACAAATTAATATCCCAATTGTATTTAGAGGTCCTACAGCTTCAGCAGGACAATTGGGAGCAACACACTCTCAAGCTTTCGAAAACTGGTATGCGAACTGTCCTGGACTTAAGGTTGTGGTTCCTTCTACTCCTTATGATGCTAAAGGACTTCTTAAGGCTGCTATACGTGATAATGACCCTGTTATCTTTATGGAATCTGAGCAGATGTACGGAGATAAGGGGGAAGTGCCAGAAGAAGAATATATTATTCCTCTTGGAGTAGCCGATATTAAGCGTGAAGGAAAGGATGTAACTATTGTTTCTTTTGGTAAGATTATAAAAGAAGCAATTGCTGCAGCTGCAGAATTGGCTAAAGAAGGAATAGAATGTGAGATTATAGATATCAGAACAGTTCGTCCTATGGATTGGGAGGCTATTTTCAATTCTGTAAAGAAAACAAATCGCTTAGTAATCTTAGAAGAAGCTTGGCCATTTGCTTCTGTTTCTTCTGAAATTACCTACCAAGTACAAGAACATATTTTTGACTATCTAGATGCTCCTATCCAGCGAATCACTACTGCAGATACACCTGCACCTTATTCACCAGCCTTATTACAAGAGTGGTTGCCTAATGCACAGGATGTAATCAAAGCTGTTAAAAAAGTTCTTTATAAATAAGAAATTTCTTTGACATAATATATTTATTTAATTGTTGAAAGTCTTATTCAAATTTTGAATAAGACTTTTTTCTGATTATTTATAGTATAAAAAAAAAATCTCCTTTTATAAGGAGATTTTGATATGATGAAGCTTCTGATTAAGCTGTTTTTTCAGTGTTTTCAGTCTCTGTATTATCAATAAGGACTTGCCCACGGTAGTATAGCTTACCTTCAAACCAATGAGCTCTGTGGTAGAGGTGTAATTCTCCTGTAGTAGGGTCTTTTGCTATTTGAGGAGCAACAGCCTTATCATGAGTTCTTCTTTTATCTCTTCTGGTAGAGGATTGT
>CAJPPS010000014.1 GCA_905372595.1 uncultured Capnocytophaga sp.
TCTGAGCTATCGGTTACAACAACACGGCACTGCCCTACGCATTCACTTAGTATAGCATCCCATCGGCGAGCTTTTATCTCATATCTTCCCAAGCTATCAGTATATACCTCAGCGTCTCTTTCTCTGTTTTCTATTTTACAGCCAGCGATAGGATTACCTTCATCATCAGTAACCCTACCTGTTATCATTATAGGAAATTTGAATTTTTCCAATATTTGTGCTATTCGGTAGTATTTGTATCCTTCTCGGGTCAGTTTTCCTAACTTCTTATGCTGTACTTCCTGCACTTTCTTATATGCCTGTTTTGTTACTATATATATTGCCCCACCTACTGCTTGTTTTCCAAAGAGATTTACTGCATTTTTTGATGTAAAAACTATCAAAGCAGCCACATCTTCTGGGTCAAATGATTTTATTGTATCTATATTTCCTGCATTACCAACTATTTTCCCATCCAAAAAGAACACCGGCTGCGGGCTTAAACCCATCACACACCTTATAGTAGGATTTATATTAGAATCCTCTTCAGGTGTTTTTACCTTTCCAAGCGTATCTTGTACTTGTTGTGCCATAGTGGAAAGCGTAAAAAAGAATAAAAATATAGTAAGTCGAGTCATAGCTTATGGAAATTTTTGCTTTTTTCAATATTCAACAATACGTTTATTTAACGAAAAGTATCTTTTTTCAGAAATCTACATACCGTAGAAAATACAAAACAGCACAGAAATCAAAGTTCAACGATACGTAGAAAAATGTATTTATTCCTTTTTCTCTTTATCTTTGATATGCTCATTATAGTAATCTTTGGTATAAACATATAAAATATAAGCGTAATAATCGCTAAATCTATCCGAAAATATAGCATCTTCCTTTAGTGAATACTGAAAAAATTCCCCGTTTCTGAGTCTTTCCTTAAAGGATTCCTTATCTTTTTTCTCTATAGGCACTCCATCAAGTACAAAAAGTATATCCGGATTTCTTGCCCCTTTTCTACACTCATATATAGAACTAAAACCTACAAAAGCATCATAACTCTGATGAGGCGTTTCTTTTAGTACATAGTATGGAATTCCATTATAATAAACTTGAGTATTCTTCTCAAATCTATAAAAATAAATAACATCCCATAGCTTGGCTTCTATTTTATACCTGCCCTCACTATCGGTTCGCACCGTATCTCTTCCATTGGTAACCGGAAAATCAACATAAGGTGTTTTCTGATAGTCCATTACCTTGCCTGTTATAGTGATTTGCGCCATAGTGGAAAGCGTAAAAAAGAATAGAAATATAGCAATTCGGGTCATATCAAAAATATTTTATTTCTTTTTACTCTTATTCTCTTTATGCTCATTATAGTAATCCTTGGTATAAGCTACTAATCCATATTGACTGAGATAGCCATATTGCTCAAATAACTCTTGCTTCTCCATTACAGAATACTTGTAAAACTGTCCGCTTCGGAGTTCTTTTTTGAATGCTTCTCTATCTTTTTCTTCAACTATCTTATCATTACGTATAAAAAGGATTCCACAAACATAACCATACTCTATATGAATATCACTATTCCTATAGAGTCTGTCCATAGTATGGTTATATACTTGGTGAGGTGTGTCTTTAAACACAATATAACAGCCCATATTGTCAAAATGGATTGTATCCCACTGTTTTGCTTGTATCTTATACATACCATTGGCATCAGTTTTTACCTCATTAGCTGCGTAATGCCCTTGATTGGTATAAGTTATCACGTCTGTATTTACAGTAATATTGGCAAGAGGCTTCCCTTTATAGTCGGTAACCTTGCCTGTTATAGTAATTTGCGCCATAGTGGAAAGCGTAAAAAAGAATAGAAATATAGTAAGTCTGTTCATAATTTTTATTTTTTAGTGTTTACAATGATTACGCCATACACGCCCTTTGCACCATACAAAGGAACTCCTGATTGTTCATCTATTTCTATTATTTCGTCTATTTTCTTCCGTCGTATTTTTTTGAGAAACTCTTCCTTTTTTTCTATAGGCAATCCGTCGAGAACAAACAACTTGTCGCAAGGAGTTTTCAAACTTATAGAAGGTGTAGAGGCTCTTGGGTCGCTGTTCCTGGTTTCAATAGGAGGGTGTTGTACAAAGTTATGGCTTTGTTCTCTTGCTTCTTTTACGACGAGATAACAATCCTCTATATTTTCAGGTTGTATCGCATTCCAGCGACGGGCTTGGATAGTGTAATTACCTATGCTATCAGTGAAGGTTCGAGTCCCCCTATCGTTGTTACGCACTTTGATATTAGCCAGAGGTTTGCCTTCTTTGTCTGTAACTTTCCCTGAAACCACTATAAGGCGATAAGTTTGATAGAATTCTCCAATTTCTCTATAATGCCGCTCTCTTCTGTTGAGCTTTCTCTCAGCAGGAATATCTATAAGAGCTTCAGCCTTGCTAAGGGCGTCTTTAGTGATGATATATAACGCTCCATATTTTGCGCTATTACCAAAGATATTTTTAGCCTCTTCTCTAAAAAACAGCAAGATTTCTGCTATCTCATCGGGTTGTAGCTTTTTAGTCTTCAAGCTCCATCTACTCAATTTCTTTCCATCAATGAAATAAAGAGGGGGCTCGTTAGGAATTCTCCCTATATCCTTTATGCCTCCCTTTTGAGTTTTATCCTCTTGAGCCATTAGGGGCAGTGAAAACAATGTAAAAAATAAAAGAAACTTCATAATAACTCAAAATTCAAAACTGAAAACTCAAGACTACTACTTATAATTCCAGTCTTCTCCGGTGAGATCATATACCCTCTGGATACGCTTCATCAGCTCTACGAAGTCTATTTCCAAGTCTATCAGGCGTCCTGAACGGATATCAAACACCCATCCGTGGACAATAGGGTACTGGTGATAGAGGTATCCCTCCTGTACACAGGCCATTTTCGCCACGTTGATACACTGTTCTTCCACATTGAGCTCTACCAAACGGTTGTAACGTTCCTTGGGGGAGGTGATGCTATCAAGCTCATCCTGATGTAGACGATACACATCGCGTATGGTTCTCAGCCAAGGGTTGAGTAGCCCCAAGTCTTTGGCTTGCATAGCGGCTTTTACCCCTCCGCAATCATAATGCCCACAGACGATGATATGCTTCACTTGCAGGTGCTCCACAGCGTATTGTATCACGGCTGTAGAGCTCATATCGAGGGTATTGACTACATTGGCAATATTGCGATGGACAAAGACATCGCCAGGGCCTAATCCCATCAGTTCCTCAGCCGTTACGCGGCTATCCGAGCAACCAATATAGAGGAAGTCAGGGTTTTGTTCCTTGACAAGCTTTTTGAAAAAATCCTTATCTTCGCCAGTCTTCCTTTCGACCCACTGGCGATTGTTCTCAAAGATGGTTTTGTAAGTATCCATAATAATGATTAATAGCAATAATGATTAATGATTAATTACCAATCTAACACAGCTAATGACTCTCTCTCCACCAATGGGTAAAAGTTTGTTCTTTGTCCAAATACACCACTTGTCCTATTTTCGGGGTAATGATATGATATTCAGGATGCTCTTGAGCTATTTTGGCAACCGTTTCCAAGGGTTCATACCACGGGTGCTGTGCGAGCTTGAACTTACTATTATGCCCTGCGAAATACGTTTTAGCCCCTAAGTCCTGCATTACCTGAGGCAGGTATTTGGGTAAGGTATGTATATAGCGCCAATTCTCACTATATTGTCCATTTTCCACCAGTGCTAAGTCAATAGAGGGGAATTGCTTGCCTATGTGGGCAAAGTGCGTATCATAACCACTGTCGCCCCCTATGAAAATCGTCCTTCCTCCTACCTGTAACATATAGGACGCCCAAAGAGTTTTGGCACGCCTAAGCCCTCTGCCTGAGAAATGGCGTGCAGGAAGGCAAGTAAGGGTCATCTCCCCTACCCGAGCGATGTCCTGCCAGTCCAGTTCAGTAATCCTCTGAGGAGAAAAACCCCAATATTCCAGATGCGCACCAACCCCAAGAGGGCACACCACCTGCTTAATACGATCCTTGAGTGCCTGCATCGTCCTATAATCCAAGTGATCCCAATGGTCGTGGGTGAGCACTAATAGAGAAATCTCCTGAGGCATATCCTCCGGTGTATACGTATAGGTATATTCAAAAGGCTTTACTATAAAAGAAAAGGACGATGCCGAGTGGAACACAGGGTCTATAAGCACCTTCTTGCCCTCAATATTCATCAGGTAAGAGGAATGTCCGAGCCATACCCACGTATTATCGGGCAACGAACCCAGCTCCGTCCGTACGGTAGGCAAGGGCTTTTGAGGATATAAGTCCTTCGTATTAGGGAAAAAGTAATTATAAAAGAGCGAAAACTGAGACCCTGTTGGGGTGAGATCGGGTGTTTCGGACAGATTCTGAAAATGTCCCTCCCTATAATTAGGCGATTGCTCTATGCGAGCGAGGCGCTCCCCAGAGGGCAACTTCCCAAAACTTGGCAGATTGAGTACCACCACAGCCCCTATAGCTATTATGAGAATGACACCTAAGAATATGAAAAACATATACTTGAAAAACTTCTTAAGAGAAAAACGCATTCTTTGTTAGAAAATGGGTTGAATAGCTTTCACAATACTATCCATAGAAACAGGTTGAGGGGTTACCTTGTCGCCTGTGCGTACCCCATTAAGCCCTTGTACAATGATCACATCGCCTGCCTTGAGGCCACTCTCTACCACTACCAAGTTATTGGCACGGCTCTTGAGGGTTACCACCACCTGCTTGATAGTATTGTCTTCTACCTTGTAGGCAAATATCTTCCCTTGTTGCTCGAATACCGCCACTTCAGGAATTACCAAAGAGTTGTCAAAAGTCTGTGGAATAAGGATGGTACCACTATTACCATTGGTAAGTAAGTGTTCTGGGTTAGGGAAAGTAGCACGGATCTGTATAGATCCTGTAGTAGGGTCTATCTGTCCTGTTACTGTTTGGATCTTTCCTTTGTGATTATACTCTTTTCCATTGGCCATAATCAAAGATACTTCAGAAAAATTAGCCAATTTTTCCTTGGCTGTAGCTCCTTTTGCCTGAGCGAGGAAAGAGAGATAATCCTTTTCGTTCATAGAGAAATAGGCATATACATCCTTTACATCGGAAACAGTGGTGAGTACCGTGTTATTGGCTGTTACCAAGGCTCCTTCACGGTACTGGATGGCTCCTACCACTCCATTGACAGGTGCTTTTACAACAGCAAATCCGATATTGCTTGCCACTTCGTTATAAGCCGCTTGGGCACGTTGTAGGTTGGCCTGAGCTGTTTCGAGCTGCACCTTACTTACGATATTCTTTTCCACAAGAGGGAGGAGTCTGTTCACCTCCACACGAGCTACCTCTACCTGTGCCTTGGCGGAAGCCGCTGACTGGTTAAGGGTTTGTGTCTCGAGCTGGAACATAGGCTGCCCTTGGCGCACTGTCTGCCCTTCGTCCACAAGTACTTTGGTGATATATCCAGAAATTTTGGCCTGTACAGGGCTATTGACCACCCCTTCTATATTGACAGGGAAAGAGAGGTTCGAAGTGGTGCTCTGCTCTCCTACGGTGATGGTAGGCAACACCTTTTCAGTAGGTCCCATAGCAGTACCTTGTTGCTCTTGTCCTTTTTTACATCCTATAGTAAGGACAACCATACTTGCAAAAATTAAAACTTTATTCATAAAAATAGTTATTTTAAAATTTAGATAAAAAGCTATTCTGTTATAACACCCTTAATTGTCTTCTTACAAGGGATATATAAAAGACTATAGCTACCAATATATTCAACGCAATAGCAAAAAGCATAGGCATCTCTGTTTCTGCTGAAAAAAAAGCTAAAATAGCTCCTATAACAGCTCCTATAGCAAAGCGAAACATTCCTATAAGCGAATTAGCCGTTCCTGCTGTACGGGGGAATAGCTCTAGTACAGCAGCATTGGCATTACTCGATACAACCGAAACCATACCTACATAGAGTGCCACCCCAAAGGCAACAGGCCAAAGTCCCCAATGAAAAAGCGCACAGAGTGCCAGCCATAGCCCTGCAATAAGCTGTATCAATAAGCCTATCCGTAAGATGCGCTCAGTGCCTAACTTTCCCACCAAACGACCTGAAAGAAAAGTCGCTACCATCATCACACCTATATTCAGTATAAAAAAGTAACCAAAATTCTTAGGTGCTACCCCATATACCCCTGTATAAACTAACGACCCAGAGGTAAGAAAGCAAAACATTCCTGAATAAGAAAAAGCATTGGTGAAGATATACCCAAGTACCCTTTTATTCGTTCCTACAGCTCGATAATTCCGCAATACACCCATAAGATCCAGCGGAATACGTCTTTCCTTAGGCAAGCTCTCTGGAATACGGAAGCCTACCAGAAAAGCTGATAAGAAACCCAATCCCGAGAGAAGATAAAAGATAGAATGCCAATGAAACTGATCTGCTAGATATCCCCCTAAGATTGGAGCCACCAATGGAGCTATCATGGTTACCATCATCACCATTGACATCATCTTGGAAAAGGCTTCCTTATTGAAAAGATCCCTAAGCAATGCTCCTGCTACCACTGCCGGTGCAGAACCGAAGAACCCCTGTAAGAAACGCAAGAAATAGAAATGGATGATATTATCCACCTGAGTAAGCATAAGAGCAATAAAGGCAGCTACCAATACGCCTATAAGAATCATCAACTTGCGTCCAAAACTATCTGAGAGAGGTCCCCAGAGGAGTTGCCCAAAGGCAAAACCCAGAGTGAAAAGAGCCAAAGTAGTCTGGATTTGCTCTTTAGGAACACTCAAATCCTGTGCTATATCCCCAAAAGACGGCAGGTACATATCAATCGCCAAGGGAGTAAGCATAGAAAGTAATCCCAGAATTAGGATAAAAAGAATATCTGTATTATAATTTTTCACGAGTCTCTTCTTGTTTTAGTTTTTCCAAAAAATCTTGAGTAAGTTCCTCTATCTGAGTGAGAAAATCAAGAAATACATCCATTTTATTTATCCGTTCCTGCGGAAAGATATGTTCCCTTTGGTTCTGTTCCTTCATATAAGATTCAAAACGAATTGTAAAATCCTTTTCATAACGAACCAAATCCAAAAACTCTCCAAAACGCTTATCAAAAGGAAAGGATTTAAAATATTTTCTCCGCTTATTTTCCTTAGTTTCATAATATACAAGCTCCTTATCCTGAAGTAAGTTAATGCTTGTGGAGAGCGTACTTTTGCTTGCTTGTAACCGCTCAATAAGCCCCTCAAAGGTAAGTCCTTCCGCACTTCCTTCTATAGCTAATACAGATAGTGTTCTCGCTGCCATAGGAGACAGATGATGCAATCTTCTAAAGAGTTCTGTCATCATCTCTTCAAGGGCTATTTTCTCTTTATCCAATTCTTCCTAAATTTTAGCTTGTTAACTATGGATGACTAACCATACTATTCCTAACCGTTAATCTGGGGACAAAGATAAATTATTTAGTTCTATTATTTGCGAACCAAAAAGTTAATTTTTTTATAAATTCCAATTCTTTGATATAGGAAAACGCTTTATTTGTATAGGAATTTAGAAAAAAAATATTATTTCCTCAAATTCCAGCGTTTTTCCTTGACTTTACTTGCCAAATATTGTATCTTTGCCACTTGAATCAAGCCTTTACAGACCCTTTGTGGCTTTTCTCTTTTAATTTTTTACATAATGTCACTACGTCCTTACTTTCTTTCATTTATTTCATCTCTTCTATTGATAGGTTGTTCTGAAAAAGAAAAAGAGAATACTGCTGTGGATTATTTCCTAAGCAAAGATCCATCTGTTCTCTTCCAGATTCATCAGAAAGACCAGTTCCTTAGTGAGGTGATTAATAATGATTTTTGGAAAAATTACTTCAAATATTATCCCAATACCAATGTGCAGAACCTTCTACGCTCACTTCCTAAGGATTCTGATATCTGGATTGCTTACACCCATCAGGGAGCTTATATAAGTACCTATCTTCCAGAGGAAGATACCTCAAGCCCTTGGAAGGATACCACTCTTGATCAGCTAGATTCTCTAACGATAGAGAACAAAAAATGGTATTATATTAGGAACAAACAACAACTGATTATCAGCTCCTTAAAGGATATTAAAATCCCTACAGAAACTCAGAAAAAAGATCTAAATTTCCAGAAAATAGCCAAAACAGTAAGCCAAGAAGTCTCTGCAAATCTATTCTTAAATGAACGAAAGAATGAAGAATTCTTAGGAGGTATATTCCCAGAGCATACCGTCAAGTATATAAGCCAATGGAGTGCTTGGGATATTCTTCTGGATAAGAATACCTTACGCCTCAATGGTTCTTCCTTACGTCCTGCCGATAGTCTCCCTCAGCTCCCAGTGACCAACGTACAGAAAGTATCCCTAGAGAGTGCTTCTGTGATTCCTCATTCGGCAACTCATATTACATCCTTTGCTTTTGAAGAGGAACTCATCCCAACGGAATTTTACTTTGATTTCCAACAGGATGTTTCCTCCGTTGCCTTTTTCTCTCTTGAGAAAGATTCTTTAGGTGTCATTACCAGTACAAACCCTAGCGAAACCCTACGCTACTTTACAGTACTAAAAACTGATAATTATCAGGGTGAAGAATTCTACCACATAGAAGAATTCTCTGATATACAGTCCTTTTTCTCTATCTTTGAGAATAACCTACAGCCCAAGTACCTCTATAGGTATAATGAACAACTTATTTTTTCATCAAAAAAAGAATCTATACAACAGGTAATCAACGCTATACAAACAAAAAACACCCTTGCTGACAAGTCCTCTTTCCAAGAACTCCAAGAGAAAAATGCCAGCCAAACCGCCTTTATAACTATTGAAAATCTCTCTGAAAATAGTATTTTTTCTAAAAAATTTCCTCAGCTTGCCACAAAGTACAGATATGCTTCCCTACAAATAAGCCCTCAGAATGATTTCTACCTGCTTACTCTAACGGCTACGGCTCCCAATACTACACAAAGTCCTGAAAATCAAGAAGCTGGAGTTCAAGAGAAATTCCAAATTACGTTGGACAAAGATGCTATTTCTCCGCCTTACTTTGTTACCAATCACCGTACGGGCAGGAAAGAGGTAGTTATACAAGATACTGATAATCAACTATATCTCATTAGTGAAGACGGAAAAGTATTATGGAAAAGACGACTTGATGCTCCCATTATAAGTGATATTTTTCAAGTGGATTTGTTCCTTAATGGCTTCCTACAATTAGCGTTTAATACCGATAATAGTTTATATATTATTGACCGTAATGGAAATAATGTAGTACCTCCTTCTTATGCTTTCAAGGAGTTCTTACTTCCTTTGCAAATATTTGATTATGAGAAAACTAAGGATTATCGATTTGTAGTATGTTCTGACAAAGTTATCTACTTATTGGATAAGAAAGCATATCAGATAAAAGGATTCGAAAAATCCAGAGTTCCTGAGGGAATCCTACAAACTCCTCGTCATTTTAGAATCTCTGATAAGGATTTTATCGTCTTTCCTGAGAAAAAAGGAACACTGAATATTCTCCATCGTAATGGAACGGTTCGTATTCCCCTCCAACAGAAATTCAATTTTTCTGATAATCCAATCACTACTTATAAGGGAATGATTACTTTTACCACCCAAGAAGGAAAACAATTTTTTATAGATACCAATGGAGGTATTCGTTCTGAATCCTTAGGTATCAATGCTCCTCATTTCTTTGATTGTGTAAAGGATATTCCTGTTCTCCTGAGTAGTAATATACTGACTATCAATCAGAAAAAGATAGAACTTCCCTTTGCTGAATACACACGCCCTAGATTCCACCAAGTAGGGGAACGCATCCTCATTTCGGTAACTGACTTGCAGAATTACAAGCTCTATGTATTCAATTCAGAAGGAGAGAGTCTCCCTGATTTTCCTATATTTGCAGCCTCACAAGCGGCGATTACTTCAGAGAATGGAAAGCTTCTTTTTGCTTTTCTTAAAGAAAAAAATGTCCTTTCTGTAAACCAATAAATGCTCTGATATGAAAAAAATATTGCTCTTCTATATCTGTTGCTGTATGTTCCTTTGCGGATGTAAGAAAGAAGAACCTTTCTATAAGGAGGAAGGTGGAGATTGCGCTCCTAGTTTTATAGAGAAGAAAGTCCTCACAGGCACTTTTGTTCAGCTTTTTGGTAAAGACCACTGGAGTGAAGCACAATGGGAGGCGTTTCTATCCGAAATCAAATCGTTAGGAATGAATACACTTATTGTACAATATACTGCTTTCAAGAATGCCTATAACGATATTACTTGGTTTGACTCTCAGAATACTTTCACCATACAGAAGAGTAAGAATACACTGGCACGATTATTAAAAGTAGCTGAAAATCAGAAAATAGAAGTATATCTTGGATTATACTTCGATGAAACATATTGGCAACACCAAACCGATGCCTCTTGGCTAGAACTTCACGCCCGCTATTGTATAGAAATTGCTCAGGAATTGCAGGCACAGTTTGGTAACTCTAAAGCCTTCAAAGGGTGGTATATCCCTCACGAGCCCGAACCAGATGCTTATCATACCGATGAGAAAATAGCTCTTTTCAGGGACGTTTTTATCAATCCTATTGCTCATAAGCTCCATCAGTGGAGTAACAAACCTATCACTATTGCAGCTTTCTGGAATAGCGCTCTTACCTCTCCCGAACAGCTACAGCACTTTATGGCGGAGCTTAGCAAAAGTCCATTAAATATCATTATGTTACAAGATGGTGTAGGAGCTGGGCATGTAACCCTAGAGCAACTGAAAACCTATTACCTGAGTGCGGAAAAGGGACTTTTCGTAGAAAATCCTAACTACAAAGGAGCTTTCTGGACAGACCTTGAGACCTTTGCCTATACGCCTACCCCTCCCTATCCTCCTGCTACTTTTGACCGTGTAGAGCAACAACTGATGATAGAACTTTCTATTCCTCGTATAAGCAAGGCTGTATCCTTTCAGTATTATGATGATATGAGTAGCTGGAGTCCTAATAAAGCACAAGCAGATGATTTGAGAAATAAATACCAATTGATGCTGAATAAAATCAAATAATTTTCCCTAAAGTTCCTACATATTGTATGCTATACTTTTTAAGTTTTTTGTATCTTTGCCCAATTTTGAGCTAACTCTAAATATTATTGATAATCAATAATATAAATAGAAAAACTTTCATTATTTGAGAAATGTTACGAAACTATTCGCCTTATACGCTTATCATTCTCTCCTTTATTGGGCTGATATTCATAGGAGCAGTCCTGCTGATGATGCCTTTTTCACATATTGAGGGAAGTAGCTTTTCCTTTTTTGAGGCTTTATTTACCGCTACCTCGGCAGTAACTGTTACAGGGCTTAGCGTTACTGACATTCATCATACACTTTCTCCTACAGGGGAGATTATCATCCTCTTGCTTATTCAATTTGGAGGGTTAGGAATCCTTACTTTTTCCTCTGTAATTATGCTCCTTATCGCCAAGAAAATTGGCTTTTATACCAAGCGAATAGTTGCAGAAGGGCTTAATCACGAAGCTAAAATTGACCTTTATTCCCATATTAAGAAAGTAGTGGTGGTAGTGCTCACCTTTGAGGCAATAGGTTCTCTATTACTTTTCTGTGCTTTTATTAGGGAATATTCTATGGGAAAGGCATTGTTCTATGCCGTTTTTCATTCAGTTTCCTCATTCTGTAATGCAGGGATATCCCTATATCCCAATAGCCTACAAGGCTATACCTCAGATATTTTTATGAACTCTATAATTGCTTTCCTTATTATCTTTGGAGGATTAGGATTCACTGCTATTATTGAACTCTATGAATTTGCTTTAGGGAAAAGACAAAAAATAAGCGTAAATTCTAGGTTTTCTATGCTTATTACAGGGATTCTTTTGCTCTCAGGAACTTTGCTGTTTTTTGGCTTAGAATACAATCGGGCAGGCACCTTATCTTCAATGCCTCTAACAGAGAAACTCCTTGTAAGTTTCTTTCATTCCACCTCACTGAGAACAGCCGGCTTCAGTACAATTCCTATAGCAAATATCTCAGCGGCAACAGTGCTTTTGTGTATTTCTTTTATGTTTATCGGCGCATCTCCTAACTCTACAGGAAGTGGAGTAAAGACAACCACCTTTGGAATCCTCTATCTAGGAGTAAAAGCCTCTTTGCTCAATAGAAGATATATAGAATTCTCACGTAGAAGAATCTCTTGGCAGTTGTTCAATAGAGCTTCTGCATTGGTTTTTATTGCTTTTCTATATATTCTTACCATAGCGCTTCTTATGTGCTGTTTTGAACCTAATATAGATTTCATTAAAATCCTTTTCGAAGTGATGTCTGCCTTCAGTACCTCTGGGCTTTCTATGGGAATTACAGATTCCTTAAGCAGACCCTCACAGGTAATCCTCCTTCTGACAATGTTCTTAGGAAGAGTAGGTCCTCTAACTATAGCCTTAGCCCTTTCCAGAGACCGCCGAAAAGGAAATTACAAATACCCCAAAGAAAATATACTAATAGGATAAATAATGAAGAATTT
>CAJPPS010000015.1 GCA_905372595.1 uncultured Capnocytophaga sp.
ATATTTATATGAGCAAAAAACTAGACCCAAAACCTGTCTCAGCCTCAAGGTCTGTTTCTACAGACTTGGTATTGCCCAATGAGACCAATCACTATGGAAATATGTTCGGAGGGGAGCTCTTAGCTCGGATGGATAGAGTCGGAACCATTGCTGCTCATAGGCATTCCGGCTGTGTGGTGGTTACCGCCTCGGTGAATTCTGTTTCCTTTAACAAGACAATCCCTCAGGGAAGTGTGGTAATGATAGAAGCTGCCGTTTCTCGTGCTTTTACGTCGTCTATGGAAGTATATATAGATGTATGGGTAGAAGATTCTGTAAATGGAGAACGTATTAAGTCCAATGAAGCTATTTATACCTTTGTAGCTCTAAACGAACACGGACAACCTATAGAGGTACCTGAAGTAATCCCTGAGACAGCTTTAGAAATAGAACGCTATCAAGGAGCTTTAAGGAGAAAACAACTCAGCTTAGTTCTCGCAGGGCGACTCAAGCCTCATCAAGCTACTGAATTACAGGCTCTTTTCGAAGATTTGGAAGATCAATAGCCATAACGTTCTCCCCACAAACCTTTCAAATACATTCGTAAGGCATTTTCCTTAGGATTATCACAGGGTTCATAGAGACGTACGCCCTGTAGATCATCGGGTAAGAAATCCTGAAAGACAAAATTTCCTGTAAAATCGTGGGCATATTGGTAGTCTTTCCCGTAGGACAAATCTTTCATTAGCTGAGTAGGAGCATTACGCAAATGAAGAGGTACGGGAAGGTCTCCCTTCTGCTTGACTAATTGTTGTGCTGTATTAATTGCCTTATAAGAAGCATTACTCTTAGGAGAACTTGCTAGGTAGATAGCACATTGGCTAAGGATAATACGAGCTTCTGGATAGCCTACAGTAGTTACTGCTTGGAAAGTATTATTAGCAACTACCAACGCCATAGGATTTGCATTTCCTATATCCTCACTAGCAAGGATAAGCATACGTCTGGCTATGAATTTCACCTCTTCTCCTCCCTCTATCATACGAGCAAGCCAATAAACGGCTCCATTAGGATCACTCCCTCGAATAGATTTAATAAAGGCTGAAATGATATCATAATGCTGTTCTCCTGTCTTGTCATAAAGGACAGTATGTTGTTGGACTACTTGTAGAACTTTTTCATTGGTAAGGATAATTTCTTCGCCTTGAGAGAAGGTATTGACCACTAGCTCAAAGGTATTGAGGAGCTTACGTCCATCACCTGCTGATAGCCTTAGTAAGGCTTCTGTTTCCTTGAGTTGTATTTTCCTATTTTTTAAGTAGATATCCTCTTGAATAGCCCTATGTAAGAGTGTCAAAAGATCTTCCTTGGAGAAAGCCTTCAGAATATATACCTGACAACGAGAAAGTAAAGCTGGAATCACCTCAAAGCTTGGGTTCTCAGTAGTAGCTCCTATGAGGGTTACCCATCCTCGTTCCACAGCCTCTAGCAGAGAATCCTGTTGTGCCTTGTTGAAACGATGGATTTCATCTATAAATATAATCGGGTTATGAGCAGTGAATAAGCCTCGTTCTCGCTTGGATTTTTCTATAATCTCCCTTACCTCCTTTATACCACTACTAATAGCACTCAAGGAGAAAAATGCACGCTGGCATTCCTTAGCTATGATATAGGCTAAAGTTGTCTTTCCTGTGCCTGGAGGTCCCCAGAAAATTAAGGAAGGAGTTATCCCTTTCTCTATTTGTAATCGTAAAGCTCCCGCCTCTCCTACCAAGTGGGACTGACTTACATAATCAGACAAGCGTGTGGGACGCATACGCTCTGCTAATGGGCGAGAATCTATCATTTTAAAGGGGGATTAATAGAACCTTTGCCAAGTACAGGACTTGGCAAAGGCTTATTGAAGAGTTTTTTATTTTTTTCCTTCCATTTCAGCTTCTAAAGCTGCATTTTGAGCACGATAAACGCCTCCTTCAAGCTTGCTTCTGATGGCAGAGAAAGCCTCCAAAGTACGTTCTATATCCGCCATAGAGTGTGCTGCTGTAGGGATAATACGCAAAAGAATCATTCCCTTAGGAATTACTGGATACACTACTATAGAAAGGAATATACCATAGTTCTCACGTAAGTCATTCACCATTGCCATTGCCTCTGGAATACTTCCTTCTAGAAATACAGGTGTTACACAGGTGTTGGTATCTCCTATATTAAAACCTCTTGACTTAAGTCCGTTCTGTAAAGCATTTACATTATCCCAAAGTTTTTGCTTGAGCTCTGGCATTGTTTGTAACATTTCCAAACGCTTAAGAGCTCCTTTCACATAAATCATAGGAAGAGATTTTGCAAACATCTGAGAACGTAGATTATACTTAAGGTAATCTATAATTTCCTTATCCCCTGCTACAAAAGCACCTATTCCAGCCATAGACTTAGCAAAAGTTGAGAAGTAGAGGTCTATCTGATCCTGTACTCCTTGTTCTTCACCAGCACCAGCACCAGTTTTTCCCAAAGTACCAAATCCGTGAGCATCATCCACCAGAATACGGAATCCATATTTTTCTTTATAAGAGAGGATTTCTTTTAGTTTTCCTTGTTGCCCTCTCATTCCAAACACTCCCTCTGTAATTACAAGAATTCCTCCTCCTGATGCTTCAGCAACTCTTTTAGCTCGCTCTATATTCTTAGCGAAGCTCTCGATATCATTATGCTGATAGGTGAATCGCTTTCCGAAATGTAACCTCACCCCGTCAATAATACAAGCGTGAGAATCCACATCATATACAATTACATCATTTTTGGTAACTAAGGCATCAATGATAGAAACCATTCCTTGATACCCGAAATTAAGCAAATAAGCAGCTTCTTTGTGAACAAATTTTGCCAAGCGATTCTCTAATTCCTCATGTACTGTTGTATGCCCACTCATCATACGAGCTCCCATAGGATAAGCAGCACCATAATCAGCCGCTGCTTGAGCATCTACCTTACGTATTTCTGGATGATTAGCCAGCCCTAAATAATCATTAAGGCTCCAGTTAAGAATTTCTTTCCCTTGGAATTTCATATGAGGTCCTAGTTCTCCCTCTAACTTAGGAAAAACATAATACCCTTCAGCGTGAGAAGCCCAGCGTCCTATATTCCCTTTATTTGTTTTTATGTGTTCAAACAAATCATTCATAATCTGTATGTTATATAAATTTCTATTCTTTATTTTATTCGCTGTAAAAGCAGGCAAAAGTATGAAGTTTTAGAAATAGAGCCAACAATTTATTCGTAATTTTTTGTTAAATTTCTAATTCTACATGGTAAGCCTTTCAAAGGAAGCTGAAGCCACCACCTGATAGAATACTTGTATGTAGTCTTCAGGAATTGTTTCTACTTCATAAGGAGGATTATTATGCTCAGGCAGAGGTGCTGGCACCAAGTCCAGATAACCTTTTTGAGCACTTCTCTTAACTATCTTAATGGTACGAAGATTATTCTTAGTAACCACTCCATATATCTCATTGGTGGGAAAATAGGTTTTCCAATCTTCTATTTTTCTCAGACCAATAATTGTCCCACTTTTGATACGGCTGGAGATGGCATTTCCTATAAGGTTACAAGCAAATTCTGCTCGTGCAAAATCAGGTGCACTAATCACAAAAGAAGGTCTCACCTGAGTAAAAAGCTCTGCTGATGACCACTCTCCTGCAAAATCTACATCATAATAAGGCACCCTTACAGAAGAGAGCATCAGCTCAGAACGTAATGAAGAGGTGTTTTCCCCTCCTTCCTCTTCTTTATGCTGATATTCATATTCCATCCTATCAAAGAAATTTTCAAGGATTTCTAATACTTTCTCTGGAATCTTCTTCTCTTCATTCTCATAAGCCTTAAGATGCCTCAGAGGGATATGTGTATATTCAGTAATATCTATTAAGGAAAGTCCATATTTTTCACGCTCTCTTCTGAGGTAACTATCAACTTCTTGAGTAATAATCATTTTCCCTTGCCCAGTAAGCATCCACTCTCGGCTAATCTCAGGAAAGGAAGCTACAATTCTTCTAACAAGTCCTTCAGTAACATATTTTTCATTTCCATTAAGGGCTGCTGAGAAGTTACTCCTTGACTCTCCTATTTTTTCAGCTATCAGTGTCTGGTTTACATATTCTGTATTCTTTCTAATATACCAATATGCTTCATTCAAGCGCTTAGCAATTTCTGGTTTTAGGTCATTAATATACTGCTTGTGTGAGGTCTTCGCTTCCATAAAGATATTTTTAAAACTTCTTTTGATTGCCTGCAAAGTTACTATAAAAAAAGTTTTTTTGCAAGAAAATAGTTGTTATAAAAATGTTTTTTATTTGTTTCATTCCGTTAAATATCTTCCTTCAACAAAATTTTTTCAACTTTTTAATATTTTGAAAAAACTAATAATCTAGAATCTTTGTTTGACAGTATTTTTTCGCTAAGACGTTACAATTCATTCTCTTTGAAAATAAAAAAAATAGAAAAATATTTTTTTTATTCAAAAAAAAGTTGTAGTTTTGCCCCAATTTTCATATCAATGTATTTTTTATAACTCAAATGAAGACTGTTTTTGCAAAAATACTATCCCTTATAATGGTAGTGTGCTTAGTGGGGAGTACTCACATAAGCCATCCCATTATGTCTTCTTGCAAAGAACAGTCTCATTGCCAAATGGGAAAAAAGAGTTGTCCTCAAAAGGAGGAAATTCCTTCCTGCTGTAGCTCTCAGAAAGGAAAGACCACTAAGCACTCTTGTTGTGAGGCACTCCCTTTCCTCTCTTATGCAAGATTAGAAAAATCGGAAGAAAATAAGACGATCTCAGTACTTGCTAAAAAAGAAGTACTTCCTACTATTGTCTCACCTTTTGTAAGAACTCTCGAAGGAATCACATCCAAGAAAGTTATCTTACAGCATCATTACGTCCCGCTTTTGCTGTCGAGGAACCTCCCTGTTCTTTTTCAGCAGTTTCTTTGTTAGTTTTATAATCAATTATTAGTCAAGCACTAAGGATTTTTAAAAGAGTTAAGAAAAAATTTCTTTTCTCTCGTCCTCTTTTTGGATTAATCAGAGTTAATCCTAATATAATTATTGATTTACATTTTATTAAAAGAAAACTAACAATGAAGAAATATCTCTTTTTAACATTTTTAATTATTCCCTTTTGGTCTTTTGCACAGACTGTATTACAAGGGAAAGTCTCTCTGAATGATATTTCAGAGACCTTTACTGCCCCTGGCGTCAGTGTTTATTGGGAAGGCTCCTCTATAGGCACTGTTACTGATGACAAGGGACACTTCAAACTACTCTATAAGCCAGAGCTTAAGAAGCTAGTTATCAGTTACACAGGCTTCAAAACAAAGGTTATCCATATTACAGATCCGCTGAAGTTTGTCACTCAATCTCTTGAGGTCGATGCTAGTGAGCTAACTGCTGTAGAAGTCACCGTCGCCAAGCGTAAGCCTACAGAACGCTTAGCCTTAAGTAATGCAGGAATGATTAATATCAATTCAGGTGAGTTGCTCAAGGCTGCTTGCTGTAACCTTTCAGATAGCTTTGAGACCAGTTCCAATACTGAAGTAGCTATCGCTGATGCCGTAACAGGAACCAAGCAAATCAAGATGTTAGGGCTAGCGAGTCCCTATCTATCTCTTACCCAAGAAAATGTTCCTAGTATTCGAGGAGCTTCACAAGTCTATGGAATGACTTTCATACCAGGTTCTTGGGTAGAAAATATCCAGATTATTAAGGGAGCAGGAAGCGTTATTAATGGTTATGAAAGCATTGCTGGACAGATTAATACAGAACTGGTAAAACCCATCTTGGATACCCGTATTTTTGTGAATGCTTATGGAAGTGAGGATGGGCGTTTTGAACTGAATAATCACCTCAACACCAAAGTCAGCGAACACTGGCATACAGGATTCTACCTACACGGTAATGCCCGTAATATGGAAATGGATACCAATAAAGATGGCTTTATGGATACTCCTACAGGAAGCCAAATCAACCTAATGAACCGTTGGCAATATGCTAATTCTGATACAGGGTGGATTTCCAACTTGCTGGTACATTATTTATATGATCAACGAAAAGCTGGGCAACTCTCTCATACAGTAGCCCCTACCCTATGGCAGAATGAGAATAGAATTCATCAATTCAATGCTTCTGCTAAGCTAGGCTATCTATGGGTAGATATGCCTTACCAGAGCTTAGGTTTCCAAGCAGATTATAAGCAATACAAGCAGGCTTCTACCTTTGCTAGAAACTTATATGATATCGGACAAAATACCCTTTACCTCAATGCTTTATTCAAATCTATCATAGGAAATACCAATCATACTTTTACCACAGGAGTTAGTAGTATTACTGATGTTATTGAGGAAAATGTAGCCACTAACTCACTCTCTGGAGACTATAACCGTACTGATTTTTCAGTAGGAGCTTTCTTTGAATACAGTCTTACACAGGGAGAACGTTTTGGACTTACAGCAGGAGCTCGTGCAGATTACCATAATCGAATGGGAGCTTTTATTACTCCTCGCTTTCATTTGCGTTATATGCCTTGGCAACAAGGAACATTGCGCCTGTCTTTAGGAAGAGGAGAACGCCTTGCCAGTATTTTCTCAGAAAATCAAAAGCTCTTCTCTACCCAGCGTGCCATTCGCCTATTAGGGACCTCACAGGAGAAAACTTATGGGCTATCTCCTGAAATTGCTTGGAATTACGGGCTTTCATTCACTCAGCACTTTACCCTTGGAGGAAGAGCTTTGGAACTTGCTGCTGACCTATATTATACCAACTTCACCCAGCAAGTAGTAGTTGATTGGGATAACCCTAGAGAAATCAGTTTCTATAATCTAAATGGAAAGAGTTTTTCTACTAATTTTCAGCTAGAAGCCTCCTATGAAATCCTTAAAAGAACTCAGCTAAAAGTTGCTTATAAATGGTTCGATGTACAGACCGATTATACTAGTGGAAGACGAGTACAACCTCTCCAACCCAAGGAACGCTGGATGGTGAACCTTTCCTATGAGACAGTCCCTGACCAAGGAAAACAATGGCGATTCGATGCTACCTTCAATGCTATTGGTACCCAGAGATTACCTGACACCTCTGCTAATCCACTTGCCTACCAGATGGAAGCAGAAGCCCCCGCCTATACGACTACTCAGGCACAAATTACCCGGGTATTCTCTCCCAGCATTGAAGTCTATCTAGGAGCTGAAAATCTCTTCAATTACTACCAGAAGAATGCTATTTTATCAGCGAATAATCCTTTTGGCACTTATTTTGATGCTTCTATGACCTATGCGCCTACTTTAGGACGTATGATCTATGGAGGTATCCGTTTCAAACTTAAATAAAAATAAATTATATACCAATGAGAACACTTATTATTCTGGCTTTTTTAGCCCTTACTCTATCAGGAGTTGCTCAAAATAAGAATGCAAAAGCACAACTCAATGTGGAAGGCATTTGTAATTCCTGTAAATCCCGTATAGAAAAGGCAGCCTTAGGCGTAAAAGGCGTAAAGTATGCACAATGGAATGTGAATTCCCACCTGCTAGCACTGGTCTTAGACGAACATAAAACATCTGTTCAGAATGTACAAAATGCCATTGCCAAAGTAGGACATTCCAACAGCCTTGCTGATGGCACCCAAAAGATAGAAGCCACCGAAGAAGATTATAATAAAGTAAGTGACTGTTGCAAATATCGTGATGAAGAAGTGGTAAGAAATCACCACTAGAAGACCTATTCTCCAGAGAATGGCATAATAGCTTCCTATAGTTATTATGTCATTCTTTTTATTATAGCAAACCCTATCAAAGAGAAAAAAACACAAAATTACTTTCCTGCTTAGCTAAAACAATGTAATTTTGCAGGCTTTTTAATAAACTACTTATGCTCATCCGTTATTGTGCAATTATCTTTGGGTGTTTAGCCTTGGGAGAGATATTAGTTTATCTCACAGGAATACACTTCCCTTCTAGTATTATAGGAATGATACTGCTTACCCTCTTCTTACACCTAGGATGGATAAAACTACACTGGGTAAAAGCCATCTCTGACCTTCTGATGGCTAACTTAGGGCTCTTTTTTGTTCCCCCTAGTGTGGCTATTTTAGCCTATTTTGACCTTATCGCTACCAATTTCTGGTCTATTAGTATTGCTATTCTTCTAAGTACTGTTCTTGTTATGGTAGTTACAGGTCATATCTATCAATTTATGCGTAAAAGAACCAAACATCATTCTAATGAAAATATTTGAGAATCCTCTTTTGTTACTAGGAATTACTTTTGGTGTGTATTATGGAGCACAAATGCTTCAGAAGCGTTATAAATCTGTGTTTCTGAATCCTGTTCTATTGAGTGTTTCTATACTAATTGGTTACTTGATTGTCTTCAATATTTCTTATGAGACCTACGAACAACAAGCAGGTATGTATATTGATTTTTGGCTCAAGCCTTCTATAGTGGCTATGGGAGTTCCTCTGTACCAACAACTTTCAAAAATTAAGAAGCAAATACTCCCTCTCTTAGTCTCACAGTTCATTGGGAGCCTTGTAGGGATTATCTCAGTAAGCTATATCAGTAAATGGCTTGGAGCGAGTGACGAGATTATTCGTTCGTTAGCTCCCAAGTCTGTAACTACCCCTATAGCACTTGAGATTTCCAAGACCTTACACGGGATTACTTCCCTTACTGTAGCCGCTGTAATTGTTACAGGGATTCTAGGGGCTATCTTGGGCTATCAGGTATTGCGCTGGACAGGGATAAAAAGCCCTATGGGACGAGGCATTTCTTTAGGTACTGCCTCTCACGCACTAGGAATTATGGCTGCTCTAAATCTTAGTGAAAAGCACGCTATCTATGCTAGCTTAGGAATGATTTTTAATGGGGTCTTTACCGCTGTTCTGGCTCCTATAGTCATCCCATTTATTTTGTAGTTTCAGCTTTTTTTCGTAATTTTGCTATAATAAAACAGGAATCACTATTACTTTGGATAACAATATGTTATCCCCTATTAATATATGTAACCTATTAATATTTAATAAAAATGAAAGTCTTTCATTTGATCATTTTCTCTTTAGCTTTTTTCCTAAACAATGTTTCATTCGCTCAGGTAAATAAAAAAAATATGCAAACAAAAGAGATTTATTTTGCAGGAGGATGCTTCTGGGGAACAGAACATTTCCTCAAGCAGATTCGAGGAGTAGTCTCCACCGAGGTTGGTTATGCCAATGGAATTACCCAGAATCCTTCCTATCGGGAAGTTTCTCAGGGAAATACCCAATTTGCTGAAACCGTAAAAGTTATCTATAAACCAGAAGAGGTTTCCTTGCCTCAACTCATAGAACTATACTTTAAGACGATTGACCCTACTAGCCTGAACAAACAAGGAAATGATATAGGAACTCAGTACCGTACGGGCATCTTCTATACTGATAAAAGCGATCAGGCACTTATCAAAAACCTATTGAATAACCTCTCTAGCTTATATAAAAAGCCTATTGTAGTGGAGAACTTACCTTTAAAGAATTTCTACCCAGCAGAAGAGTATCATCAGGACTACTTAGAGAAAAATCCCAAAGGCTATTGTCACATTTCTCCAGCTTTGTTTGAAATGGCTCGCAAAGCAAACCCAAAACCTTCTACGTCTTATACAAAAAAAGAACAAAGCACCCTTAAGAAAGAACTTACCCCTCTACAATATGAAGTTACTCAAAAAAGTGCTACTGAACCTCCTTTTAAGAATGAATATTGGAATGAGAAAAGAGAAGGTATCTATGTAGATATTACCACAGGAGAACCTCTTTTCAGTTCTTTGGATAAATTCGATTCAGGTTGTGGATGGCCTAGCTTTACTAAGCCTATTGAAAAAGGGCTTATTAATGAAAAACTGGACAAATCCCATAATATGATTCGTACAGAAGTAAGGAGTAAGACAGGCGATGCACACCTAGGACACCTTTTCCCTGATGGACCTAAGGATAAAGGAGGAATGCGTTATTGTATCAATAGTGCTTCCTTGCGCTTCATTCCCAAGGAATCCCTTATCAAGGAAGGATATGGAAAGTATCTATCTCTCTTCCAGAAAAAATAGTCTTACTTTCTATATTGAATTCCAAATCCTCCAAGAGGCTTCTGCTTGAAGTACAAGCATCTCATATCCATTCTTAACTATAGCTCCTTGCAGCTTTCCTCGACTAAGAAAAGTAGTTTCTGCAGGGTTATAAATCAAATCATAGAGTAAGTGCTCAGGAGTAATTAGATGGTAAGGGATAGGCGGAGCCTCCTTAATATTCGGATAGGTTCCTAAGGGTGTCGTGTTAATAATCAAGGGATTTTGTTCCATTACTACTTTATCCAATTGCTGGTAAGTAATTGCTCGTGAAGAGGCTTTTCTAGAAACAAAAAGATAAGAAATCCCTAACTGTCCCAAAGAGAAAGCCACTGCCTTAGCCGCTCCTCCTGTCCCTAATATAAGAGCTTGGGTATGATGAGGTTTTAACAGAGGTTTCAGTGATTCAGAAAAACCTATATAGTCTGTATTATAGCCCTTAAGAACACCTGTAGGGAGTACTTTTATAGTATTACAAGCTCCTATTAGTTCTAACTCATTACTTTTATGGGTGAGATAGCCTAAAATCTGCTCCTTATAGGGGATAGTTACATTCATTCCACATAAAGAAGGCGTCTTTAGAATCAGTTCAGGAAGTTCATCTATCGTTTGTATATCAAAATTTATATAAATAGCATCTGTAATCTGCTCTTTTTTGAATTTTTTCGCAAAATAATCTCTTGAAAAAGAATAAGAAATATTCTTACCAATCAAGGCATAAGTATGGGGAGTAAGCATAAGTATATGAATAAAGGTTAGTCCTCTGGCGTATCAGAAGGGGCTTTTCGGTATAGGTCATCTCCTTCAAGGAGTTGTAAATAACTTTTGTAACGACTCCAATACAGTTTATCAGCCTCCAGCGCTTCTTTAACAGCACATTGTGGTTCTTTCAGGTGTAAGCAGTTATGATACTTACATTGTTCCTTTAGAGCAAAAAATTCAGGAAAATAATTCCCTATCTCTTCACGTTCAAAATCCACTATTCCTAATCCTTTAATCCCTGGTGTATCAATGATTCTTGCAGAGAGGTCTAGGTCATACATCTGGGCAAAAGTAGTAGTGTGTTGCCCTTGTCCGTGAAGTTCCGAAAGGGGTTGTGTACGTAAATGGAGAGAAGGAGAAATAGCATTGATCAGGGTAGATTTTCCTGCTCCTGAATGTCCTAGTACCATAGCCGTTTTCCCTTCTAATCGTTCTTTTACCTGAGAGAGGTTCTTACCTGTCTGTGCCGAAATCCCAATACACTCATAGCCTATATTACGGTACATATAGGCTAAATATTTCACCTCTGCCAACTCATCTGTTGTATAGGTATCTATTTTATTAAAAAGGAGAACTGCTGGAATATGATAGGCTTCTGCCGTTACTAGAAATCGGTCTATAAAAGAAGTATAAGTGGTAGGATTATTAAGTGTTACGAGCAAGAAGGCTACATCTATATTGGAGGCTATAATATGTGTTTGCTTGGAAAGGTTTACTGAACGGCGGATAATATAGTTAGTCCTAGGAAAGATTTCTGTAATAACTCCTTGTTGTTCTTCTATATCAAATAAGACTTCATCTCCTACAGCAATAGGATTGGTATTCTTAATGCCTTTCAAGCGAATTTTTCCCTTGATACGACACTCATAGAATTGATGATCTTCTCCTTTTACCTGATACCAGCTTCCTGTAGATTTGTATACCGTTCCTTTCATAGGGCAAATATGCTACATTTTAGGAGTCTGTACAAACAAATATCCAAAAAGTTATCAACAATTATAGAAGAATTATATTTTTAGCTAACAAAAGGCAACAAGTATTGCTACTTATTGCCTTTTTGACCGTTTTAGATATGTTTTTACAAAAAAACACAGTCACTCACTAAGCTTCTGCTGTAGTGTCAGGTGCCCATTCATTACAAAGCATTCCCTCTGCTGCGTGCAATTGGTTAGCACAACTTTGTGTTTTGTATTTTGAACAAGAAAGGCAATCTACCTCATCTTTTAAGCTTGGACGCATATTAAAATCATCACAAGTGTGCTTTAATTCTACTTTAATATTATAAAGCTTACATACATTCTCTGCTGTTAAATTTTCGCAATTTACACAGCCACTTAC
>CAJPPS010000016.1 GCA_905372595.1 uncultured Capnocytophaga sp.
TCCTGTATATACATCAGCAAGATAACCCGATGGTACAGAGACAGCAGCTTGCCATCTAAACCTATCATTTCTCACCTCCTTATTATTAGAACAACTAAAAAATTGTAATGTATATAAGAAAGAGAACACGGAATAAAATACTTTTTTCATAATGAAACCGTTTTAACTTTTGAATATTTTGGACAAAAATATAAGGATTCTTTGTATTCACAAACTCAAGAAATATGCCTTCTCTATATTAGAATTCTCGGACAAAGATACAATAATAAATGAAATAGCCCTCTCTTTCCTATGAAAAAATCAAGATAGTTCCCAAAAGAAAAAACACCCAACAAAAAGATTTTATCACTCTTAAACAAATAAATAACAGGATTTTAATACATTTTCTTATTGAAAAATTTGTATAACAACTTAAAAAGTTGTACTTTTGCACTGAGTTACAAACTTTCATTCTTCATAAATGATTTGCAAAAGATTTGCAATGAAATTCAGCACATAATTATTTTTTTTGTATTTTTGCCCCCTAATTTTTTTTATATGACAGCTATCAGAAACATAGCCATTATTGCACACGTTGACCACGGCAAAACCACCTTAGTTGATAAAATTCTACACCATTGTGCGCTCTTTCGCGATAATCAAGAAACAGGAGAACTCATTCTGGACAACAATGACTTAGAGCGAGAACGAGGGATTACAATTCTCTCCAAGAACGTTTCAGTAGTATATAAAGACATCAAAATCAACCTTATAGACACCCCTGGGCACGCGGACTTCGGAGGAGAAGTAGAACGTGTACTGAATATGGCAGACGGCGTACTACTCCTAGTAGATGCTTTTGAGGGACCTATGCCCCAAACGCGCTTCGTACTCCAAAAAGCAATCGAAATGAAGCTCAAGCCTATCGTTGTGATTAACAAGGTAGATAAGGAAAACTGTACCCCTGAGGAAGTACACGAAGCTGTGTTTGACCTTATGTTTGAGCTTGGTGCTGAAGAATGGCAGTTGGACTTCCCTACTGTATATGGCTCCGCCAAGCAAAACTGGATGTCCGACGATTGGAAGCATCCTACTGAAAGTATTGCCCCACTGTTGGATATGGTCATTGAGCACATCCCTGCGCCTAAAGTAACCGAAGGAAGTGTTCAGATGCTCATTACTTCCCTTGACTATTCTACCTTCACTGGGCGTATTGCTATTGGTCGTCTCCATCGTGGCGTCCTTAAAGCGGGAATGAATATTTCCCTCGTGAAGCGTGACGGCTCTATCGTAAAATCAAAAATCAGAGAATTACACACTTTCGACGGATTAGGACGTAAGAAAGTAGAAGAAGTACAAGCTGGGGACATCTGTGCTATTGCTGGATTAGAAAGCTTTGATATCGGAGATACTATTGCCGATTATGAAAACCCAGAGGCGCTCCCTACTATCGCTATTGATGAACCTACAATGAGTATGCTCTTCACCATCAATGACTCTCCTTTCTTCGGCAAAGACGGAAAATTCGTTACTTCCCGACATATCAAGGAACGTCTCGAACGTGAATTAGAGAAAAACCTCGCTTTACGTGTAGAGCCTACCGATAGCGCCGATAAGTTCATTGTTTATGGGCGTGGGGTATTACACCTTTCTGTTCTTATTGAGACAATGCGCCGTGAAGGCTATGAACTACAGATCGGTCAGCCTCAAGTTATCATCAAAGAGATTGATGGTGTGAAGTGTGAGCCTGTAGAAGAACTTACTATTGACCTTCCAGAGAATGTAAGTGGAAAAGCGGTGGATTTCGTTACCCTTCGCAAAGGAGAAATGCTCTCTATGGAACCCAAAGGAGAACGTATGGTCATCAAGTTCTTGATTCCTTCCAGAGGAATTATAGGCTTGCGTAACCAGCTCCTTACTGCTACCGCTGGAGAGGCTATTATCCACCATCGATTCCTTGAATTCCAGCCTTTCAAAGGTGAAATTGCAGGGCGTATCAATGGTTCATTGATTTCTATGGAACAAGGTACCGCCATCCCTTATTCGTTAGATAAACTACAGGATAGAGGACGCTTCTTTATCTTCCCTGGTGAAGACATCTATACCGGACAGGTAATTGGAGAGAATTCCCGCAGTGGTGATATGGTGGTGAATGTAACCAAGACTAAAAAACTCACCAACGTACGTGCTGCTGGCTCCGATGAGAAAGTGAAGCTCGCTCCCCCTATCAAATTCTCTCTTGAAGAAGCTCTCGAATATATCCAAAAAGACGA
Source organism: uncultured Capnocytophaga sp. (assembly GCA_905372595.1). GTDB lineage: Bacteria > Bacteroidota > Bacteroidia > Flavobacteriales > Flavobacteriaceae > Capnocytophaga. The sequence goes on from CAJPPS010000016.1 coordinate 2,253, forward strand.
ATATGTAGAGGTAACTCCTAAGAATATGCGTATAAGGAAAATTTACTTAGATGAGAATGAGCGCAAACGCCACGAGAAAGAGTTTAAATAATAAATGAAAACAAAACATAGTTGGTATATCAAATTCCTACAATGGAAAACGCAATACCTTACCCATCAGCAGTTCATATGGCTCCTTTGCGGGTTGGTAGGCATCGCTACAGGCTTTGCTGCACTAGCAATGCGCTCTTTTACGCACTTTATTGAAGCTGTGCTTGTAGGAAATATCATTCGGTATATCAACTATGGTTTTTATGTGATTTTTCCTGCAGTAGGTTTTCTTCTAGTCTATTGGGTCAAGAAGTATATCCTTCGTAAGGAAGTCAGTCACGGAATTCCTTCTATTCTCTATGCAGTAGCCAAACAAAAGGGAATAATGAAGCGTTTCCAAGCTTATGCTAGCCTACTAACAGCTCCTATTACCATTGGCTTTGGAGGTTCTGTAGGACTTGAAGGACCTATGGTGGTAACCGGTGCTGGGATTAGCTCTTATGTAGCTCGGCTTTTCCACATCAACCAGTCTGACCGTATGCTCCTCTTAGCGTGTGCCTGTGCAGCAGCTCTAGCAGCTATCTTTAAGGTACCTTTGGCAGGGATACTCTTTGCGATTGAGGTTTTTGGGTTGGACTTAACCCTCTCCTCCCTCCTACCGCTGTTCATTGCTTCCCTATCGGGGGTATTGACCTCATATATGTTCTTTGGCAATGCTGCTCTACTCCCCATCCAGATTAATGGTAGCTTCCTGATGCGAAACTTGCCTTTCTATCTCCTATTGGGAGGCGTAGGAGGCATAATGTCAGCTTATTTTACTTTTGTCTATGAGAAGATTAACCAATTCTTCTCCAAGCTCTCTTCTCCCTACTTGCGTATCCTCATAGGAGGAATAGTTCTAGGGTTGCTCGTCTTCCTGATGCCTCCTTTGTATGGAGAAGGACACGAGGTAATTAACCACCTCAAGGAAGGACATCCTGAACTTTCGTTAAGCTCGAATATCTTTGGCTGGCACTTGGAAAACCCTTGGGTAGTGATTTTTCTACTAGGGGGCTTGGTACTCTTCAAGGTAGTCGCTACTTCGGTAACCTTTGGGGCTGGAGGTGTAGGAGGTATTTTCTCCCCTATGCTCTTTATGGGAGGGGTAATGGGCAACTGCTTTGCCCGTATCATTAACCAATTGGACTTCTTACCCTATAAGCTCCCTCTGGCTAACTTTACTCTAATAGGAATGACCGCACTGATGACAGGAGTATTACACGCTCCCCTAACGGCTATCTTCCTCATTGCTGAGGTAACAGGTGGGTATATGCTCTTCGTCCCTGCTATGCTTACCGCTGTAGTCTCTTTTGCCATTGCGAAGTACTTCAACAAGTATTCTATCTATACCATGGAACTAGGTCGTAAAGGTGAACTCGTTAATCAGGACAAAGACCAAGCTATCCTTACCCTGATGGATATGGAACCTATTATAGAAACCAACTTCGTCCCTGTATATACCGATATGCTCCTTAAAGATGTAGTTTATGAAGCTATTGCTAAGTCCAGCAGAAATATATTTCCTGTACTAGATAGAGATACACAGGAGTTCAAGGGCGTTATCCTTTTGGATGATATCCGCCACCTGATGTTCCAGAAAGAACTCTATGAAAAGGTCTCTGTGATAGAAATGATGCAAGCACCTCCTGCCCGTATTGAGATGGATACTGATAGAATGACCCAAGTAATGGACAAGTTTCAGCAAACAGGTGCTTGGAACCTTCCCGTAGTCAAGGAAGGAAAGTACATAGGCTTTATTTCCAAATCCAAGCTCCTAACTGTCTATCGCCGAAAGCTAATTTACTTTAGCACTCGATAACCCAAATAACCTTTTTCTAATAAAAATAAATTATGAATCCTATATTTACAGAAACCTATAAAGTACGTAGTACTCAAGTAAATCTCAATAATCAGTTGGGACTCTATGGAGTATTAGGAATGCTACAGGATATTGCCGCCGAGCACGCCGATGCACTAGGCTTCGGCTATAAAGAACTGGTTAAGAAAGGCTTTTTCTGGGCATTAATCCAGCAGAAACTCAAAATGGAACGTTGGCCAATGTGGAATGAAAAAGTAACTATCCATACTTGGTCGCTTCCCGTACAGGGCGTATATGCTTTCCGTGAGTTCGAGCTCTTTGTGGGAGAAGAAAAAATAGGAGAATGTGCCAGCACTTGGATTACGCTAGATATCCAGACGCGTAAGCCCATAGAACTAAGCAATGACCCTGCTTTCTTCCATTCTCGTACCGAAGGAGGACTCAGCTTCAAGACCGAACGCGTACTCCTCCCCCAAGAGATGCAGCTAGTACATACTTTCCCTGTGCGTATCAGTGACCTAGATGTCAATTCTCACGTAAATAATGTCAAATACACCCAGTGGGCATTGGATATGATGACCGAACGAGATCACAGAAACTTCATTATCAAGGAATACGAGATCAATTTCCTCTCTGAGACCTTTGCAGGAGATCTAATGCAAGGCTTCAAGAGTCGCGGGCGCTATCTTAACCCCGAAAAGACCCTTGTGGAAACTTTCCTCTATGCCCAAAAAGAAGGAGCTCCCAAGCCCGCCTTTATTGCAAAATGGATCGCTCAGAAAATTATAAAGAGTTAATAACTAATCACAAATGCTATAAAAGTTATCAAACTACCAACAAATATTCTCAAAACAATAAAAACAAAAAAATAATTGTTCCCTAACAATTAACAATGGACAAATGATATATGATGTTATAGTAGTCGGAGCAGGACACGCAGGCTGTGAAGCTGCTGCTGCCGCCGCCAATACAGGTGCCAAAACCCTCCTCATTACAATGCAACTCCAGCATATGGCTCAGATGTCTTGTAATCCTGCTGTAGGTGGAATTGCCAAGGGACAGATTGTCCGTGAAATTGATGCCCTAGGAGGCTATATGGGTATTATTACCGACCAGACTGCCATTCAGTTCAAAATGCTCAACAAGTCCAAAGGGCCTGCTATGTGGAGCCCTAGAGCCCAGAGTGACCGAATGCGATTCTCTGAGGCGTGGCGTCTTCAGCTCGAGAAGCTCCCTAACTTAGACTTCTTTCAGGAAATGGTCACCGAAATCCTTACCGAAAACCATCAGGTAAAAGGAGTAAAAACTTCCTTAGGCAATACCATCCTAGGTAAAAGTGTTGTACTAACCAACGGGACATTCCTCAATGGGGTTATTCATATTGGTCTGAAACAATTAGGTGGTGGAAGAGCTGGAGAAAAAGCCGCCACAGGGCTTACAGAAAGCCTTGTTGCTCTGGGTTTTGAATCTGGACGAATGAAAACAGGTACCCCTCCTCGTGTAGATGGGCGCTCACTCGACTATAGCAAGATGATTCCTCAGCCTGGCGATACAAATCCTGAAAAGTTCTCTTTCCTACCTATCACCCAGCCCCTAACCCAACAGCGTGATTGTTATATGACCTACACCAGTGAGGAAGTTCATAATATCCTACGTACAGGGTTTGACCAATCCCCTATGTTCACCGGACGTATTCAAGGGGTAGGACCTCGTTATTGTCCCTCCATTGAGGACAAAATCAATCGTTTTGCAGACAAAGACCGACATCAACTTTTCATAGAACCTGAAGGCTGGCATACAGTGGAAATATACGTCAATGGCTTTTCCACCTCTCTCCCTGAACAGATTCAGTATGATGCTCTACGCAAGGTTGCTGGATTCGAGCGTGTGAAGTTCTTCCGCCCTGGCTATGCTATTGAGTATGATTATTTTCCTCCTACACAGCTCAAAGCCACCCTTGAGACCAAGCTCGTAGAGAACCTCTACTTCGCAGGACAGATTAACGGAACTACAGGTTATGAAGAAGCCGCTGCTCAAGGGCTTATCGCTGGAATCAATGCCTCTCGTAAAGTACAGGAACAGACCCCATTCGTCCTTAAGCGTAATGAGGCATACATAGGAGTACTCATTGATGACCTTATCACTAAGGGTACTGAAGAGCCCTACCGTATGTTCACCTCACGAGCCGAATACCGTACCCTCCTAAGGCAGGACAATGCCGATGCTAGGCTAACCCCTATGGGGTATGCTCTAGGGCTCGCCAGCGAAGAACGAATGCGCTTACTTGAAAGAAAACAAACTCATACTGAGGCTTTTGTACAGTTTTTTAAAGAAACCAGTATTACTCCTGAAGAGGCAAATCCTCTCTTACAGAAGTATGAATCCTCTCCTATGAAGCAAGGGGACAAAATGGCTAAAGTACTCGCCCGTCCTGATATCACCATCAACGACTTTCTCTCTCTACCTAAGGTAAAGGAATTTGCTGACACTCACCAGCTAACCAAGGAAGAAATAGAAGGTACTGAGATTGAGATAAAATATGCCGGCTACATAGAAAAAGAAAAAAATAATGCCGATAAGCTCAATAGGCTAGAGGATATTCGTATTCCTGAAAATTTTAACTATGATAAGCTCACTTCACTTTCATTTGAGTCTCGTGAGAAACTCAAAAAAATACGTCCCACATCGCTCTCTCAAGCCTCTCGTATCAGTGGAGTATCCCCTGCCGATATCAGCATATTGCTTATTTATATGGGGCGATAGGTTTGTTGAAAAAGGTATCTTATATTTTCCATAAAGGTTGTTAAAAAATTTTTTGAACTAAAAAAGATTATATTTTGTGTAAATTTCATATATTTGCACGTTTTTTGAAATAGTATAAATCATTGTAAAATGCAGAACAAAGGATTCGTAAAATTATTTGCCCTGTTGTTTGGTTTGGTGAGTATTTACCAGCTCACTTTTACTTTTGTGGCAAATCATCAAGAAAAGAAGGCGCAGCAGTTTGCTGAACAAAAAGTCCCCTCTTCTCAGGCTGATTACGTACACGAACGAGAAAAGATAGTTACCCGTTACTTGGATTCTATCACCAATAAGCCTGTATATAACTTGTTGCTAGCGGAATACTCTTACAAAGAGGTGAAAGAACGCGAACTCAAGCAAGGTCTCGACCTTAAAGGAGGGATTAACGTCATTTTACAGATTTCTGTACCCGATATTCTCAGAGGGTTGGCTGATAACTCCAAAAATCCTAACTTTGAAAAGGCTATTGACCAAGCCAATGCACGCCTACGTGAGACTGACCGTAGCTATATAGACCTTTTCTTCGAAGCTTTTGAGGCTACAGGGGCTAAGCTCTCTGCGGTAGATATTTTCGGAAATAAGACCCTTAGTGCTCAGATAACCCCTCAGATGACCAATGCTCAGGTACGTCCTATCCTTGAAAAAAAGCTAGATGAGTCCATCTCCTCTGCTTTTGAGGTATTGCGCAAACGTATCGACAAATTTGGAGTTACTAACCCTGATATTAAGAAGTTAGGTAACTCTGGACGTATCTCCGTTGAGCTCCCTGGTGCTAAAGATATCTCTCGTGTAAAGAACCTCTTACAAAGTACTGCTCAGCTTGAGTTCTGGGAAACTTTCAAGGCAGGAGACTTTAACCTATTCTTCTCTCAGCTCGATAACGCTTTACAAGCAAAAGAAGCTGGAAAAGAAGAAAAAGAAGAAGAGAAAATCAACCAAGAAGCCAATGCAATTGATGGAATAGTTAATAACTCTTCTGTTGATTCTCTCGCTACTGACTTAAAAGATTCTCTCGCAAATGCAAAAGTAGCCGTAGAGGACTCTATAAAGAAAGCTAACCTAAAGCATCCTCTCTTTGAACTCTTCCAATTACAACAAGGAGAAGCATCTCCTTCTATTGGTTATTTCTTAGCCTCTGATACTACCAAGCTACTTTCTTACCTCAGAAGTGACGAGGCTAAAAGATTACAACCCGCAGAACTTAAGAATGCTAAATTTGTATTTGGTAAGCCTCATAAGCTCGCCAATATGCAACAGCTCTACCGCTTATTTATGCCTTATGAATATGAACAGGCAAGACCTGCGGAAGCAAAAACTTTTAAAGAACGCTTACAAGAGCTCTTAACTAAGTCCGACCTAGTAGAACTTTATGCGCTTCGTGGTAATCGTACCAACGAACCTCCTTTAACAGGAAGTGTGGTTACTGAAGCTGTACAAACTTATGATAATCATAACCAACCCTGTGTATCTATGAATATGGATAGAAAAGGGGCTAAGTTATGGGAAAACCTCACTGGAAAAGTATTCACTGAAAAAGGAAATATTGCTATTGTACTGGACAATACCGTTTATTCTGCTCCTAGTGTAACCTCAGGACCTATCTCTGGAGGTAGCACCCAAATTACAGGTAACTTCACTGTTGCCGAAGCACAGGACTTAGCCAATGTTCTCCGTGCCGGAAAACTCCCGGCTTCTGCTGATATTGTTCAATCTGTAGTCGTGGGACCTTCTCTAGGACAAGAAGCAATCACTAGCGGATTTATTTCTTTTGCTATAGCAGGGCTTATCATCTTCTTCTGGATGCTCTTCTATTACGGACGTGCAGGGGTATTTGCAGATATTGCTCTTTTATTTAATATTCTTCTGATGTTTGGTATCCTTGTGAGTATCAACTCTGTACTTACCCTCCCAGGTATTGCGGGGATTGTACTTACCATAGGTATGTCAATTGATGCCAATGTAATTATCTTTGAGCGTATTCGAGAGGAACTCCGTGGAGGTAAGCCTTTAGCTTCGGCTATTCACGACGGATTCAGCCACGCAATTACTTCCGTATTGGATGCCAATATCACTACCTTCCTTACTGGTGCGGTACTCTTTGTATTCGGTAGCGGTCCTATTAAAGGTTTTGCAACAACTTTGATGATTGGTATTGTAACAACCATCTTTACGGCTGTATTCATTACCCGATTACTTATTGATAACTACGTAGCTAAAGGAAAAGACCTCTCTTTCGCTACTGGTATCTCCAAGAATATCCTAACCAATGTAAATATAGACTTCCTTTCTAAGAGAAAAGTATGGTACTTAATCTCCTTAGTAATGATTCTTATCAGCTTAGGATCTATATTCACACGTGGATTTGACCAAGGAATTGACTTTGTAGGAGGTCGTTCTTATCAGGTTCGCTTCAAGAATCCTGTAAAAACAGAAGAAGTGGCTAAACTTCTTAAAAATAAGCTAGGAACCGTAGAGGTAAAGACCTTTGGGGCTGCTAACCAAGTGCGTATCTCCACCAAGTACAACTATGATGATGAAAGTACTGAAATGGATAACCAAATCCAACAGATTCTTTATGAAGACCTTAAACCTGTAATGGGAGAAGATATTTCCTATGAGGAATTTATGAGTGGAGAAGGATTGGGTGTGATGAAGTCTGACAAAACAGGTCCTAGTATTGCTGAAGACATCAAGAGTAGTGCCGTTTGGGCTATTATTGGATCCCTTATAATTATCTTTGGGTATATCCTTATCCGTTTCCGTAAATGGCAATTCTCTATGGGAGCAGTTGCTGCCCTTACCCACGACGTGATTATTACCTTAGGAGCTTTCTCCTTACTCTATTCAGTAATGCCTTTCAGCTTGGAGATTGACCAGCAATTCATTGCAGCGATCCTTACAGTAATTGGATATTCTTTGAACGACACGGTAATTATCTTTGACCGTATCCGTGAAGAAACCCGCAAAAAAGGATGGAGTGCTAAGATTCTTAATCACGCTATCAGCACTACCCTAAGCCGTACGCTCAATACCTCATTGACTACCTTACTTACTCTACTTGCCATCTTTATCTTTGGAGGAGAGACCCTTCGAGGATTTATGTTTGCAATGATTATTGGGGTAGTAGTAGGTACCTATTCTTCTATCTTCGTAGCGACTCCACTTGTATTTGATTCTTCTAAGAAAAAATTAAACGAAGAAACTAAAGAAGAGGAAAAGAAAAAGTAAATCATAAGGTTAATTTTTAATACTGAAATCTGTGAAAAGGAAGCTTTTCACAGATTTCTATCTATATATGAGAGATTTATATGACATTATCATCATAGGAGCAGGAGCCTGTGGGCTCTTCACAGCAATCAATATTGCTGAAAAAGACCTTAAAAAACGTATTCTTATTCTTGAGAAAGGAAAAGAGGCTCTTACTAAAGTACGTATCTCAGGAGGCGGACGCTGCAATCTTACTAATGCTCAAGCTGATCTAAGAGAGTTTGTGAAAAATTACCCACGAGGGAACCGAGAACTCCTTGGAGCTTTCAATCGCTTCTCCAACCAAGATACCATCCGATGGTTCTCCGATCACAGAGTTCCTCTCAAGGAAGAAGCCGACAAACGCATATTTCCTCAATCCAATTCTTCAGAGAGTGTTATTGATTGTTTTTTATCCTTAAGTCGAAAATACGACATCGAAATTAAATATGAGCATAATGTAAATAGGCTCTCTTATCTTCAGGAAGAAGGAATATGGGAAGTACATTCCTCTAAAGGAACTATTCCTGCAAGGGCATTAGTTATCACTACTGGAAGTAATCCCAAAGTATGGACACTATTAGCCCAATTGGGGCACACCATCATCCCTCCTGTACCTTCTCTATTTACCTTTGCAACAGATGATGCTTTTATCAAAGAACTCTCTGGAATTAGCCTCAATGCCACTGTAAAATTAGTTGATGAACAACATCGCCCCTTGAAAGTACCTCTAGTAGAAAAGCAAGGAATTATGGGAGGACTCCTAATTACACATTGGGGATTCAGTGGGCCTGCCATCCTCAAGGCTTCTTCCTTCGCTGCTAGAATCCTAGCCGAATGTAATTATAAGTTTGTCTTACAAATCCATTGGCTATCCCAAGGAGAACAGCTACTTTCCCTCACAGAAGTCATCAGTAGCCTGCAAGAGGAAAAACAAAAATACCCCCGCAAGGAATTACAGAATCATTGTCCTTTTCCCTTACCTAAGAAATTATGGAACAAGCTTCTAGAGCGTTCCGGATGCTTACCCCACCAGCTATGGACTGAGCTAAGTAAGGCACAAATACATTCACTAGCCCAGGAACTTACAGGGAGTACATTCTCTATTCATAGCAAAGCCACCTTCAAGGAGGAGTTTGTAACTGCAGGAGGAGTTTCTCTTAAGGAAATAGATTTCAAGGCTTTCCGTTCTAAGCTACTGCCTAACCTCTATATAGGAGGAGAAGCCTTGGATATTGATGCTGTCACGGGAGGTTATAACTTCCAAAATGCTTGGACAGCTGGGTATGTTATTGCTTGTGCCCTTACCAACGAATCACAGTGAATACAGGGTAGTTATCTCGCTTAATTTCTGCCTTGAAACCGTACTGTGCCAATGCCTTAAGCAAGGATTCATCGAAGTAATAAGGAAGTTTCCAGTCATAGGGGTGTGTTCGTACATATTGAGGCTTATTGTGTAGAAGGATCGGAATTTCTCTTAGCTGAGAGAGTACCGAAAGCATATCTTTTAGGCTGAACCCCTCAAGGGTTGCTTGCTCATCATCCATATGTATTTTGGAGTAGGGAAAGCTCTTAGAGGGCACTGAGGTTCCACTAAGCTTATCGTAGCTCATTAGGGTTAGCTGTAAGGTCAGCCCTCCTCGCTGGCTCTCTACAATATTCAAGTGCAGTTCTTGGCTAAGCTTCTCTAGGAGTTTGGACTTGTCTGTTTCCTGCCTATAGGAGAGTTCATAGGAAGGATTATCCTTATCCGATACGCTTACTTGTGAGGTATTCACCCCTTTGAGAAAAGCAATTAACTGCCCTAGGCTACCCTTTAGCGCTATGTAGGAGGCAGAAGTCTGTTCTATCTGGAGGAGGGAGGTCGATTCTGTAGTAGAAAGAGGATTCAGCTGGTATTCTACTTCAGAAATCTGTCCTTGAGCCATTGTAAAAACTCCTAAAAAGACCAAAAGAAGGCTATATCGTAACATCATATCATTTTTAATGGCAAAGATACCTTTTTCTACTGAAGAAAAC
>CAJPPS010000017.1 GCA_905372595.1 uncultured Capnocytophaga sp.
ATTCTTGTAGATATCTTTTCAGAAGATTTTACATCACAAAAACGACTTTCTTTCTTTTTTGAGGAAGAAGAAACTTGCTATAGTAGTGATGTATATTATTATTGGGAAGACGAACAACTTTTTATACTCATTGAATACTATAAACTCGGCAATATTTTTGTAACCAATAAAGTATTTAAAATTACTGAAAATGAAGTGATAGAGCAATCTTTCTGTGTTATCCCTCGAAAGCGAATTCTCAATGATGCTAAAGTCTATTCTTTTGGAGATAATGAAGTTTTTATGCAATCTCCCTTTATGATGAACTGCCGAGATAAACAGAACCAAAAAACACTTTGGAAATACAAACTCTCTGCTTATCTTTACACTGAAATAGAGGAATATAAAGATATTTTATATTTTGGTACGGCAGGCAAAGGAGGCTATTTTTATGGAATTTCGCTGAATAATGGACAGACAGTATTTAGTTATAATACGGGACAAACAGTACGCTTTGTACGGAGTGGAGAACGTATTATCATAAGTGATAAAAAGCAAAAACCTATACTTATAAATGCCTTAACTGGAGAGTTCATTCATTCATTAGACATTGGCAAAAACACTATTGATTATGAGCAACAAATGCTTTGGTATAAAAATCGTTTTTATGGCATTGTTCGCAATAAGAAAAAAGACTTATCGGTGGTGTGTATCGATATATAAAAAAGTAAATCAACAACAAAAAAATACTGATATTAAAAATTTGGCACACGTGTGTGCTGAATTGATAATGAGGAATGAGCCCCCTCTTACCTAAACAAAATGAACTTAGAAGAACTTAGAGAATATTGCCTTTCCTTGCCCCACGTTACTGAGGATATGCCTTTTGGCGAGGATATTTTAGTATTTCGGATTTGTAATCGTATTTTTGTGCCTACAAGTTTAGAATCAGTACCCTTGCGGGTAAGCCTCAAATGCGACCCCGAGCGCGCGATAGAACTCCGCGAGCAATACCCCGATAAGATTATAGCGGGCTACCACCTCAACAAAAAACATTGGAATACTGTGCTTTTAGAAGGCTTACCCCCTGCCCTTATCAAGGAGATGATACAGCACTCTTACGACCAAGTACTTGATAAAGTCCCCAAGAAGGAAAGAGAGAAGTTATTCCCTAGCCAAACAGAAAATTTGTAAAAGTTATATAAAAAAGAGCAAGTTATAAGCCGGATTCTGTGCTTTCCTATAAGGGGAAAGTGCTTATCATTTATCTGGGCTAATAATTACTTATTAGCTCTAACCGCCTACCCTCCGGCATTGAGCGAGCCACTCTTGATTGTCGGTTTATTTGGCGTTGCACCATATAGAGTTTACCTGATTTCACTACAGCCGTACTGTACTTGCTTTCTGTTGCACTAGTCCTCGCCTCACGGCGGACGGGCGTTACCCGCTATATTGCTCTGTGGTGTCCGGACTTTCCTCTATCTCCTCTAGAGAGATAGCGATAAGCTAACTTACTCTTTTTAAATTTAAGATTTCTTACTTATACTCATCAAAGGTATTTCCTTGATGGATATCTCCAGTCTCAAAACCTTTCATAAACCAATGAACCCGTTGCTTGGAAGTTCCATGGGTAAAGGAATCCGGCACTACTTGTCCTTGCATACGTTTTTGAATGGCATCATCACCTACTGCATTAGCAGCACTTACAGCTTCTTCTATATCATCAGCATCCAAATATTGCTTATCATAGTGCGCCCATACCCCTGCATAGAAATCCGCTTGGAGTTCTAGAGCTACTGAAAGTTTATTTGCTTCCTTTTGGCTAAGCCCTTGTTGGGCTTTACGTACCTTCTGAGAAGTTCCTAAAAGAGTTTGGATATGGTGTCCTACCTCGTGTGCCATTACATAGGCAATTGCAAAATCTCCTCCTTTGGCACCAAATCGGGTACGAAGTTCCTCGAAGAAGCTCATATCCATATATAACTTCTGGTCTGCAGGGCAGTAAAAAGGACCTACAGCACTACTAGCACTCCCACAAGCTGTCTGTACAGCATCAGTGAAAAGAACTAGAGTAGGTTTTTGGTAAGTACCTAAGTTATTTTCTTTGAATATTTTTGCCCATATATCCTCAGTATCTGCTAGTACAGTAGCAGTAAAGGCTTTTATCTCCTTCTGTTCTTCTGTAAGCTCTGCCTCATTAGCTACTTGGGAGGTCTGTCCTGCTTGATTGAATTGTTCCAAAAGGGGAGCTACTGCTTGTCCTGTTTCCCCTCCAAATACCTGTAAAAGAAGAATAATAATCCCTAATACTCCTCCTCCAGCGGCTATTTTTCCTGTAGTACCCACACCTCGGCGGTCTTCCACATTATCACTTTGTCGTCTTCCTTGCCATTTCATAAATTACGCATTTTTTTGGTGGCAAAAATAAGTATTTTTTAAACAATACACAATAAAAAAAAATCTCATTATTTATGCTGAAAATTTGCTTGAGAGGAAAAAAGATTGTATCTTTGTCCGATTTTTTATAAACAAGAACTCCAATGAGTGACGAATTAAACAAAGAGAAATATTCAGCTGATAATATTCAATCCTTAGAGGGAATGGAGCACGTACGTGTACGCCCTTCTATGTACATAGGGGATGTAGGAGTCCGAGGACTCCATCACTTAGTGTATGAGGTACTTGATAACTCCATTGATGAAGCTCTCGCAGGATATTGTGATACCATTTCAGTAATTATCAACCCTGATAATTCTGTTACTGTAGAGGATAATGGTCGAGGAATTCCTGTAGATTTACATAAAAAAGAAGGTGTTTCTGCCCTAGAAGTAGTAATGACTAAGATAGGGGCTGGAGGAAAATTCGACAAGGGTTCTTATAAAGTATCTGGAGGCTTGCATGGTGTGGGAGTTTCGGTTGTGAATGCCCTCTCTACCCACCTTAGAGCTACCGTATATCGCGAAGGAAAAGTATGGGAACAGGAATATGAACGAGGAGTAGCCCTATATCCCGTAAAGGAAGTAGGCACCAGTGACAAAAGAGGAACTAAGGTTACTTTCCTTCCTGATACTGAGATATTCCAGCAAACAATAGAATTCAATTATGATATTCTAGCAAACCGTATTCGAGAACTAGCTTTCTTAAATAAAGGAATCCATATTACCCTAACCGACCTACGCTCCAAGGATGAACAAGGAAATCCAATTACTCAGACCTTCTTCTCTGAAAGAGGGCTCGAGGAATTTATACAATACTTAGACGGTAATCGCCCTCCTATCATCAAGAAAATCATCTCAATGGAAGGAGAAAAGAATGATATTCCTGTAGAGGTAGCTATGGTATATAATGATTCTTTCAATGAGAACTTACATTCGTATGTAAATAATATCAATACACACGAGGGAGGAACTCACTTGCAAGGTTTCAGAATGGGGCTTACACGTACCCTAAAGAACTATGCTGATAAATCTGGATTACTAGAAAAAGTCAATAAAGACAAGAAAAATCCTTTAGAAATCTCAGGAGATGATTTCCGTGAAGGGCTCACTGCAATTATTTCTGTCAAGGTAGCAGAACCTCAATTTGAGGGACAAACCAAAACAAAACTAGGAAACCGAGAGGTAACCGCTGCTGTTTCTCAAGCAGTTTCTGATATGCTAGAGAGCTATCTGGAAGAAAACCCTGAGGATGCCAAAATGATTGTGAATAAGGTGATTTTAGCCGCTCAAGCAAGATTAGCTGCCAAGAAAGCTCGTGAAGCTGTACAGCGAAAATCGCCTATGGGTGGAGCTGGATTACCAGGTAAACTTGCTGATTGCCAAGACAAAAATCCTGCCAATTGTGAACTCTTCCTTGTGGAGGGTGATTCAGCAGGGGGAACAGCTAAGCAAGGACGTGACCAAAAGTTCCAAGCTATTCTCCCCTTACGTGGTAAGATTCTCAATGTAGAGAAAGCTATGCAACATCGGGTACTTGATAATGAAGAAATTAAGAATATCTATACTGCTTTAGGGGTTACCATTGGAACTGAAGAAGATGCTAAAGCTTTGAATATTAGCAAGCTCAGATATCACAAGATAATTATTATGTGTGATGCTGATGTGGATGGTTCTCACATTGCGACTCTTATCCTCACTTTCTTCTTCCGTTATATGAGGGAACTCATTGAAGAAGGACACATCTATATAGCCACTCCTCCCCTATACCTCCTCAAGCAAGGTAAAAAGGAACAATATGCGTGGTCTGATGAAGAACGTGATACCATTACCAAGGCTTTCTACGAACAAGCACAAACCAAAGTAACTGTACAGCGATACAAAGGTTTGGGAGAAATGAATAAAGAGCAGCTGGCTGATACCACTATGGATCCTAAGCACCGAACCTTAAGGCAGGTAACCATAGAGAATGCCGTAGAAGCGGATCGAATTTTCTCAATGTTAATGGGGGATGATGTTCCACCTAGACGTGAATTTATTGAGAAAAATGCCAAATATGCAAATATAGATGCTTAAAAATAAAAAAGCGGCTTTGACCGCTTTTTTTATTGTAACATAAATAAAAGATATGCAGATTCCTATTTTAGAACCTCAATCCATAGAAAAGCTCATTCCCCAGCGTTCTCCTATGATATTAGTAGATAGCCTATGGGAATATAATGAAACATCAGCCATTACAGGACTTACCATTACCCCTACTACCCCATTCGTACAAGGAGACTCTTTTGCTGAATCAGGACTCATAGAACACCTAGCCCAAAGTATCGCCTTACATAAAGGTTACAGCTATTATCTAGCGCACCAACCTGCCCCAATGGGGTATATAGGAGCCATTAAGCACATAGAAATATACAGACCCCTACAAGTAGGTGAAGTACTCAAAACCCACATCAGTATCCTTCAAGAATTTATGGGGGTTACCTTGGTAAAACTTTCCTCCTTTATAAATAATGAAAACATATGTATTGGAGAGATGAAAACAGTATTAGCATAAATATATGTTAAAAATTGAAATTAGATTTATTTAAAATAATATCTTTGCAAGCGAAATCAGCTGCAAATGAAGTTTCTATTATTAGGATTATTTTTTATAAGTTCTTCTTTTATATTTGGACAACAAAGAGTTACAGGTGTTATTCTTGATGAACAGAAAGTTCCTCTTATGGGAGTTAGTATTATGGATAAGCTCTCTAAGAAATGGGCTATTAGTGATGAGAAGGGACAGTTTTCACTACCTTTCAGCAAAGAATATGACTTAGATATACAATTTCTAGGTATGGAGAGGCTATCTTTAAAAGGACAAAAAACTTCTCTAACCATTACTCTTAAAGAAGAAACTCTATCCCTCAAGGAGGTAGTAGTTACCGCCGATAAGGTCAAGGACAAAACCAGCTCGGCAATTATCCTTGACAAATATGCTATTAGCCAATTCCAATCACTCTCCCTCTCTGATGTACTCCAACAACTCCCTGGACAACCCATCAAAAATATCGCATTGGATAGCCCAAAAGATATCCAACTACGTACAGCTATTCAAAACCAAAATAATGCTTTTGGAGTTGGCTTTATCATAGATGATATGTATATCTCCAATGATGAGAATATGCAAACCTATTCCTTTACACAAAAAGGAGGAAACAATAAGGCAGCTTTTTCCCACGCCAATAGTTCTATTGACCTACGTACTATTCCAGCTTCCAATATAGAAAAAGTAGAAGTTATCAGTGGTATCGCTGATGCTAAATATGGTAATGCTACTTCAGGATTGATTATTGTGGAGCGAAAGGCTGGTGTTTCTCCTCTGCAAATTTCAGCTTCTATGGTAGGGGGAGGTAATACCATCAGTGCTCAAAAAGGATTCAAGCTCCCTAAGAACTGGGGAAGCCTAAGTCTCTCTATAGACTACCTTAACTCCAATAGTGACCCTCGTAATGACCTGATGTCGTTCAACCGCATTACCACCACTGGGATATGGAGCACTCACAGCCCTTCCCAACGCTTAAAGAATACTCTTTCCTTATCGGCAAGAAGCAACTTAGATGGTAGCAAGCAATACAAAGAATTAGATCAGGCTTTCCGTAATGGATCTTCAAAAAAAGAATATAGCTATACACTAAGCAACCGTACTACCTTACAACTGGAAAGCCCTTGGATAGACCAACTAACTAGCTCCCTGAGCTTCTCACACATAAGAACAGATTCTACTAAGGAATACTATGTCAATGGGATAGGTAATGTTGTCCCTTTGGCTGACCGTACCTCTTTTCACCAAGGAGTCTATACACCTGTCTCCTATATGTCCAAGGAGCGTACTATAGGCGAACCTATTAATGGCGCCCTGAATCTGACAGCTTCCAAAGATCTCTTTCATCATAATTTCCGCCACCTATTATCAGCTGGAACAGGCTTTACTTATAGTGATAATATAGGAGAAGGAAAGATTTTTGATGCTAATTCCGCTTCTACCTTGGCTTCTCTAAGCCCTAACAGAGGAGGAACAGATAGCAGGCAGGGAGTGCGGGCACTAAACTTCAATCGTTATGTAATTGCCAATAAGCTCTTCCATTTCTATGTACAGGACAATATCACCTATACTTTCAATAACCGTCAGTCCTTAGCAGCCAACTTAGGGCTAAGGTATGAGAACCAAAATGGCTTTTCCTCACTCAGCCCTCGTACCAATATCGCCTTTACCCTCTCCCCTTCTGTGAAATTCAGAGCTGGAGCAGGGCTAGCTACCAAGGCACCTTCCTTACAGAACCGATTCCCTGGCAATGTCTTCTTTGATATCTTAGTGAAAGACTTACGTACTGCAAACTATGCAGTCAATTACATACAAACCTATGTGATAGAACGTCCAGAAGTACCTCTGAAGCCTGCCAAAGCCTGGAAATATGAGATAGGAACAGACCTTAATTTACCTTTTGTACGTATCAACCTTACCGGATTTCTCAACTATAATTATGATGGATTCGAGAACACTCCTTACTTAGGACTTTATCCTATACCAGAATTAACTTTTACCCCTAACCCCAACCCTTCTTTACCTCCATCATATACTATTACAAATTATAAAAATATAATATTAGAATACCAGACTACGGGAAATACTGCTAAAAATAGAGATACAGGGGTTGAACTGATGATGCACTTTAACAAAATTAAAGCCATCAATACCCAATTCACACTCTCTGGAAGCTATGTATATTCCGAATCAACCAGCAATTTGCCTAACCAAGTACCCAATACCAACTTAGCTGATACTGAACATCGTTATATATTGTACCCAAGAGATACCAATAGAGCTGACAAACTCAGCTTACGACTTACCGCTACCTATCACCTTCCTTTCTTAGGACTACTAACCTCCCTGACTATAGAGCAATTCACCTTTAGCAACCAATTTGCTACAATCAAGGAGATTTACCCCTTGGGCTACCTCAACAACCAATTGCAACATATTGTAATCCCAGAGGCTGATCGGAGCAATAGTCGCTATCAGTCACTTCACCGAGTAGTAGGTACCGCAAACCAAGACAGACGTACTCCTATGTACCATAACTTCCACCTACGTCTTACTAAAGAACTACAGAATGGATTATCATTGTCTTTCTATATCAACAATGTAGCGAATTATCGACCTACCATAGTCGTTGCTGGATCTGAAACACGTGTCAATGAAGCTATTTCCTTTGGAGCTACCGCTACTTTCAAATTTGGAAAAATATGATTTAATAGCTAGTGACCATCTATAAGTTATTAGCTACTAGATAACTAACAGCTATTCTATACAATTATTAGTTAATTAATTTTTTATGAAGAAAATTGTTTTATTTTTATCTTGCATAGCACTACTGAGTGCTTGTCGTAAGGATCATGACAGCTTTAGCAGTGGAAATGACAATGGACAAGTATCCCGTATTTCCTATACTGTAGAGGCTACTTATGGAGAGAAATTCAATAACCTCAAAGCCTCTGGTGCTGTGGTGAAACTTATTGATACCTCCACAGGACAACAGTATGAGGCTACCACATCCGACGAGGGAAAGGCTATCCTACAACTCCTACCCGGAACCTATAATATAGAGGTATCAAAATCCCTAACTAAGGAACAGAATAACTCCCTTTTTGGCTTTGACAATGAGGCTAATTTTGCAGCTTCCAAGCAAGGTGTAACCATCTCCAGAGAAACAAATTTTTTCTCTCTCAAGATGAGTACTTCCCGTATGGGCGACTTGGTTATCAAACAGATATACTACACAGGTTCCAATTTACAAACAGCAGCCAAATACTTTGATAGCTTCTTCGAGGTACATAATAACTCCTCTGATACTATCTATTTGGATGGAATCTACTTTGCCAAACTACAAGGAGTCCAAAAACTCTCTGCAAGTAATAAAGGTAAAAAAGGATATGATGCTGAAGGAAAATATGATTGGAAACAAGCTGAAGGTTTAGAAGGCTTAGGGGAAAAAGCCAATACTGACTATGTATATGCTAAGACTGTGATTGCTTTTCCTGGCAGTGGAAGGGAATATCCTTTAGCTCCTGGTAAGTCCAAAATTGTAGCCTCTTCTGCTCGTAACCACAAAGAACCTATCCCTGGACAGCCTGTATTAAATCCTGAGCTAACCGTTGACCTAAGCCGTGCTCACTTTGAAGTATATCTGGATAACTCTTTTGTTAAAACTGGCACTCTGGATAGTGATAATCCAGCCGTTACCAATATGGTGATGCTCCACAAAAGTGGTGGAAAAGATTTCCTTTTGGACACTATGGGTAGAGAAGCTTATATCCTATTCAGAGATACTAAGGAAAATTATCAGGCATATAAGCGTGTTCCAATGCCTACCGTAACCAATGTAACTGCTACTACTGCTAAATATGTACAGATTCCTTTGGATAAAATTATTGATGGGATCAATGCTCAAAATTTTAAAGATAGTGATTACCTGCCTCATCGTCTTCCCAACAGGATAGATGCAGGAGAGCTCAAGGCAAAAGGTCTTTATTCCTCTGAAGTATTTATCCGTAAAGTAAAAGACACTCGAAATGGTATCACTCGTTACCAAGATACCAACAACTCCTCTAATGATTTTGATAGAAAAGAGAATGTATTTGACCTTAGTGCTTTAGATTAATTATTGTTTAGTTATACGAATGAGTGCCTTAGGCACTCATTCTTTCCTTTTTTGCTATGAAAAGATTCTTTTTACCCTTATGTGGGCTCTTTGGAGCTACTTCTTTTGGACAAATTGCCCCTGACACTGAGCTGTTTAGAAAAATGTATACTCTATATGAGTCCTCTCCTATATTTCTTACAGAGATACCTGTTGACAATTTTACCTTCAGTAGCCTATACCTTAACCATAAGGAGGGTAATCTTCGCCTTGCACAAGAGGCTCAGGAACAAACAGACTTTGGGTTGCACTCCTATGGTTTCTATAAGCATAAGCGTATCCATTTCTTTGGAAAGCTCAACCTACAACGTATCTATCAGAAAGACAAGGCTTGGACGCTCTCCGAAGAAGAAGTACAGCCTAATGGACTTATGCCTGATCCTCATTACTTTGCTGTAAGCCGTCCTGCCCCTTGGGTAAACCAACAGTACAATATCTTCGGTGGAGCAGGCATTCCTATCTACAAACAAGTATGGGATATAACCCTCGCTACTCGTATCAATTATGAGGAAAAATTCCGAGAATCCTACGACCCTCGCCCAAAAACAAGCCATAATGAGCTCCATTTCACTGCACAAACAGCCTTTCGTATCTTTCCAAAACACAAAATAGCCCTTTCTGGAGAATATGGATACAACAAAGCCACTAATCTTTTGAAATTTGTCGACGAAGAGGGACAAACTCCTAATAACTATATCAAGTATAATCGCTGGCAACTGGGATATGGCACTTTTCAGCTCCCTCCCAACGCTAATAATAAGCGTAACAACGACTATTACGGCTTTGCACTGGGCTATCATTACACAGGAGAACAAAACAAATTCCTTGTAGAAGGAAGCTATAGAAATACACTTACCAAGACCTACCTCAATGGTAACGATAGTGAGTTTGATGAGGATATCATAGCCCGCCTCTATGAAGATAATTTCTTAGTTAAATCACACTATATCAAACAACTAAAAGAAGACCAAGTACTGAGTTTCTCCATAGTAGCCTCCCAAAAGAAAAGTACCAATCGCCTTATGAAACGCCAAGGACGGAGCTATCGTTCCTACCAAGAAGATATTACTTTCTCTGCCAATTTATTAAAAAACATTGGAACTACCTCCCGTGAGCTTGCCTTTGAAGTAGCTTATCAGGGAGCCTATCAGAAAGACATCATTGCCAAAACCCTTACCGATCATAATACATTGGCTCTTTCTTTTCTTTGGGCAAAGGAATATGAGGTGGATACTTTCCTAATACGTCCACTCCTAAAGGGTACTATTATCTCTCCTCTCCATAACAAGTTAATCAACCAAAACGAAGATTATCTCAAACCTTATGAGGAAAGGGACTATGCTGCCCGTACTCTGCGCCTTTTCTATGGGGAAGTCATCTACCCTGACCATAAGTTCTTCCTCACTACCCGCTATGAGCTTTCTTTAGGAACTGACCTCAAGAAGCGCCTTTCCAAGCAAACCTTACTGATCACAGGTATCCATTCCACCTATACTACTTCTTTCAAGGGAGCTAATCGCTATGGGGTAGCTTTTTCTATTTCTCTTCTAAAATAAAAATCGTATCTTTGCCTCCATAGCCCTAAAACTCTAAAATGAAAAAAATACTTATCTTGCCTCTTTGTATAGGGGTTTTCTTCTCTTTCACTCAGCTAAAAGACTCGTTGTACGAACCTGAATATATCGCACAGCTCCGAGAAGCCTATAGCAGTGGGGATACCAAAAACTGGGAAGCTCCTTTCTTGGATGAAAGTGTAAAAGCAAGCTATGTGGAGATTGGTTCCTTACCTAAGCTCTCTTTCCCTGAGAACAACCCTTACACGGATGCAAAAAAAGAACTAGGTAAGCTCCTGTTCTTTGACCCTCGTCTCTCAAAATCCAAACAGATCTCTTGTGCCAACTGTCACGATCCTGAATTAGGATGGGCTGACGGGCGTAGTGTTTCCTTTGGTCATGACCGAAAGAATGGTATAAGAAACTCTCCCTCGGTGTTCAATATGGCTTATCATACGACTTTCTTCTGGGATGGAAGGGCAAGCTCCCTTGAGTCTCAGGCTATGTTCCCTCTTACCGATCCTGTAGAGATGGCATCTCATGAGGTAGTAGCCGTAAAGCATATCAAACGTATCAAAGGCTATCGCCCTTACTTCAAGGAAGCCTTTGGTGATGAGACCATTACCCTCTCTCGTATCTTTGATGCCATTACCACCTATGAGCGTACCATTGTCAGTGGAAAAAGCAAGTTCGACCGCTTTATTGCAGGCGACAAAAACCTCTTCACTGATGAGGAGGTCTTAGGGCTACACCTATTCCGTACCAAGGCTCGCTGCATTAATTGTCACTTCTCTCCCCTCTTTTCTGACCAACAGTTTCACAACTTAGGACTATCCTACTATGGACGTAAATATGAGGATTTGGGTAGATACAAAATTAGCAAGGAGAAAGCTGATGTAGGTCGTTTTAAGACTGCTTCCCTACGCGAGGTAGCTCGTACAGCCCCCTATATGCACAATGGACTAATATCTACCTTGGACGAGGTTATCCAAATGTATGATGCAGGAATGGCGCACCCTAAGCCTCGCAAAGATCAGGAAAACGACCCTTTATTCCCCACCACAGACCCCTTGCTTCAAAAACTCTCTCTTACCAAAGAAGAAAAAGCAGCTCTCAAAGCCTTCCTCCTGACTCTCAGCTCCCCTTTCAAGCGAGAAAGTCTCCCCAATCTACCCTTAAAGTAGATACTAAACTATTGTTAATTATTGATTATTAAGAATTTAAATTTCATACTTTTGTGTCCTAAATATAGATTTCTAAAAATAAAAAGTATGAAAAAACTGATTTTTTCGGCATTAGTTGCCACAGCATTATTCGTTTCCTCTTGCGGGAAAGACGACGACA
>CAJPPS010000018.1 GCA_905372595.1 uncultured Capnocytophaga sp.
CTTTTTTTGTTTATTAAGTTTTTTATATTACCTTTGCACCCTGAAAGAGAAATCCCAAGAAGAGTTTGCTTAACATTTTTTCACAACTCTGTAAGGGTATAAATAATATAATAAACAAAGACAAATGAAAAAAGTATTCACTTTAGTAGCTGTACTTGCCATAGGTGGACTAATGGCATACAAATTGTATTCCAATAAAGAAAAAAATGCACAGGAAGTAGCTATCGTTGCTCAAAAAGAGGCACAAGTAGCCGTAAGAGTTGCACAAGTATCGCAAGAAAATGTATCCGAGCTTTTTTCTGCTAACGGAACTTTTGTGGCAGAGCAAGACCTAAATGTATCTTCTGAAGTAGGAGGACAGATTACCAAAATATTTGTAAAAGAAGGTGATTTTGTACGTGCAGGACAGGTGTTAGCTACCACTAAAGCAGATCGTACCAATGTACAGCTAGACAATGCTAAGGCTGTCCTAGAGAACGCTAAAGCAGACCTTAAGCGTTTCGAAAGTGCTTACCAAACAGGAGGTGTTACAGCTCAACAACTCGAGCAAGCTCGCCTACAAGTGAAAAATGCACAAGCCAATTACAATTCTGCGGCGATCATATCAGGAGATACTTCTGTGAAAAGTAAAATTAATGGAATTATCTCTAGCAAAGAAGTAGAGGAAGGAACCCTTGTAGGAGCCGGACAAACGCTCTTTAACGTGGTAAATATAGACCAATTAAAGCTGAAAGTTACTGTGGATGAAGCACAAGTAAGTAGGCTAAAAGTAGGAGAAACTGTTAAAGTAAAACCTAGCTCTTCCAGCGAAGAAGTAGAAGGAAAAATCACTTTCATCTCTCCCAAGTCCAATGGATCTTTAAAGTTCCCTGTGGAAATCCTTCTTGCCAACAAAGAAAGAAAACTGAAAGCTGGAATGTATGCTTCTGTAGCTTTCTCTTCCAATACACAAGAGCAACCAACACTTATTGTCCCACACGCTGCTTTTGTAGGAAGTGTTAGCCAAAATAAAATCTTCAAAATAGAAAAACAAACAAATGCAAAGGGGGAACAAGTACCTGTTGCTACTCTTATTACAGTGAAGAGTGGACGTAATTTTGGGGATAAAGTAGAAATCTTAAGTGGGCTTTCCCTAGGTGATGAAGTTGTCATCAGTGGACAAATTAACCTAGACAATGGTACTCCTATCAAAGTAGTTCAATAGCTATTATCTATACCTACTTATAATCAAAATCCATTGCGTAAGGGATAATCCTTTACGCAATTCCTTTCGTAATAAGCCTTAGGATATGCTAGAACGCAAGATTATTCATATTGATATGGATGCTTTCTTCGCCTCAGTAGAACAGCTTGATAATCCCTATCTTCGAGGGAAGCCCATTGCTGTAGGAGGAGGAGAAGCCCGAGGGGTAGTGTGTGCAGCAAGCTATGAGGCTCGTCATTATGGGGTCAGAAGTGCTATGGCTGGTAAGATTGCCAAAGAACTCTGCCCTCATATCATTTTCATAAAACCACGTTTTGACCGTTATAGGGAAA
Organism: uncultured Capnocytophaga sp.; assembly: GCA_905372595.1. Classification (GTDB taxonomy): domain Bacteria; phylum Bacteroidota; class Bacteroidia; order Flavobacteriales; family Flavobacteriaceae; genus Capnocytophaga. The sequence continues at coordinate 1,537 of CAJPPS010000018.1, forward strand.
TTTCTCTTCTTATACGTGAAATTTTCTTTGAATATACTGATTTGGTTGAAACGCTCTCCCTAGATGAAGCCTACCTAGATGTTACAACCAATAAGAAGAATATACGGTCAGCTACCCTTATTGCTCAGCAAATCCGACAAAGAATACTCGAACGGACAGGGCTTACCGCCTCTGCAGGAATCTCTGTAAATAAATTTGTTGCCAAAATTGCCAGTGACTATAACAAACCTAACGGACAGAAAACAGTTCCTCCCGATGAGGTACTCTCTTTCCTAGAAAATCTAGACATCAAGAAATTTTACGGGATAGGCAAGGTTACTACCCAAAAAATGCACCAAAAAGGTATCTTCACGGGGGCTGACCTCCGTGCTAAAAGCCTCGAAGAATTACAAACTTATTTTGGTAATAGTGGCACTTATTTCTATCAAATAGCCCGAGGAATACACTTAAGTCCCGTACAACCTTTCCGCCTGACCAAATCCATTGGTGTAGAACATACCTTTGAAGAGGATATTTCTAATAAAAATGATATGCTAGCTCCTCTTAAAGAACTCTGTGAAGAAGTAATCCTCCGACTTGAGAAGAAAAAATTACTCGCCAAGACTATTACTTTAAAAATCAAATATCGAGATTTCAAACTCCAAACTCGCAGTCGTACTCTTAATGAGTTTGTAGGGAAAAGTTCTGTTATTTATCCTGTTATTCAAGACTTACTCTATCAAGAAGAACTTCGGGAATCGGTAAGGCTCCTGGGAGTTACCTTAAGTAATTTCAATCATCCTAAAGAAAAGAGTTCTCAGCCCAAATGGGTACAATTAAGCTTTGATTTCCCCCTATGGGAAGAATACCCTGTACGGTAATTTATTTTTTCTTAAAAAACGATTTATAAAAATATTTTTTAGTATTTTTGCCCTTTATTTGGATTCTTATGGCAAATCAAGAAGAAATTTTCAAGAAAGTAATTGCCCACGCTAAAGAATATGGGTATATTTTCCCTTCAAGTGAAATCTATGACGGGCTTAGTGCTGTATATGATTATGCTCAGAATGGGGTCGAACTTAAGAAGAATATCCGTGAATATTGGTGGAAAGCAATGGTTCAACTCAATGAGAATATTGTTGGGATAGATGCAGCTATATTTATGCATCCTACCACGTGGAAAGCCTCTGGACACGTAGATGCTTTCAATGACCCCCTTATTGACAACAAAGATTCTAAAAAACGCTATCGTGCCGATACTTTAGTGGAGGATTATGTGGCGAAAATAGAGGAAAAAATAGAAAAAGAGGTTGCTAAAGCCCAGAAACGCTTTGGAGAAGCTTTCAATAAAGAACAATTCCTTTCTACCAACCCTAAAGTAATTGAATACAAGGAAAAAGCAGAAGCCATTTTACACCGCCTAGGTAAATCTCTTGAAAAAGAGGATTTAGCTGATGTAAAAGCCCTTATTGAAGAATTAGAGATTGTCTGCCCCATCTCAGGCACCAAAAACTGGACAGAGGTAAAGCAGTTCAACCTAATGTTCGGCACCAAGCTCGGAGCTACCTCTGAAGGTGCTATGGATTTGTACCTTCGTCCTGAAACCGCTCAGGGTATCTTCGTCAATTTTTCCAATGTTCAGAAGACCGGACGTATGAAGATTCCTTTTGGGATTGCCCAGACAGGAAAAGCTTTCCGTAATGAGATTGTAGCCCGTCAGTTCATCTTCCGTATGCGTGAGTTCGAACAAATGGAAATGCAGTTCTTCATCAAACCCGGAACTCAACAGGAATGGTATGAACACTGGAAAAAGGCTCGCTTAGCTTGGCATCTTTCCTTAGGATTAGGAGAAGAAAACTACCGATTCCATCCTCACGAAAAATTAGCTCACTATGCTGATGCTGCTTGTGATATAGAATTCCGTTTCCCATTTGGGTTCAAGGAATTGGAGGGTATCCACTCTCGTACTGATTTTGACTTAGGTAACCACGAGAAATATTCAGGCAAAAAACTACAATACTTTGATCCTGATGAAAATAGAAGCTATGTTCCTTATGTATTGGAAACCTCAGTGGGGCTTGACCGCCTATTCCTAGCTATCTTCTCTCATAGCCTACAAGAGGAAACTCTTGAAGGAGGAGAAACACGTACAGTACTACGCTTACCTTTTGTATTGGCTCCTACCAAAGTAGCTATATTACCTCTGCTTAAGAAGGATGAATTACCTGAGCTTGCTTTGGAAATCTTCAATGATCTAAAATATGATTTTACGGTTACTTATGATGAGAAAGATGCCATAGGTCGTCGTTATCGTAGGCAAGATGCCGTAGGAACACCTTTCTGTATCACAGTGGATCATCAGTCCAAAGAAGATGGCACTGTAACCATTCGTCACCGCGACACAATGGAACAGCAAAGGCTCGCTATAAGCTCTCTAAAAGACTTTCTTCTCAAAGAAGTAGATATGAACCAATGGCTCAGAAAGCTTCAAAAATAATCCTCTCACGCCTCTCTTCTCAAAGAAGGAACAAGGATTATAATATATGAGTAAGACCGGTAAAAGCTCGTTGTAGAGCGAGCGAACCGTGTTCTATAAAGACATCGGCTATGGCTACGATTTTTATCGGAAGGTTATAGCCTTTTTCTTTAGCAAAAACAACTATGCTCTCTCCAAAGCCTCCTATCTTACATCCTTCTTCTACGGTGATAATGGCTTCATATTGGCTCATTATATAGTGTAATAATTCCTCATCCAAGGGCTTAATCCAGCGCATATCATAGTGAGCAAAATCCTCCGCCTGTGGATGCTGGGTTATCTCTTGAGCAACCTCATCGGCGATAGTGCCTACTGAGAGTACGGCATAGCGGGTACCTTCCCTGAGTTGTACCCCTTTTTTTTCTATTTTTTCAAAAGGCAACTGCCAAGAAGTCAGCTCTCCATATCCTCGTGGATAGCGTATTGCCAGAGCCCTATCATATTCTGGAAGCTGAGCTGTATATAGAATATTACGTAGCTCTATCTCATTACGAGGAGCAAAAATTTCTATATGAGGAATACACCTCAAATAAGCAATATCGAATACCCCTTGATGGGTGGCTCCATCCTCCCCTACCAGTCCAGCTCGGTCAATACAGAAAATGACCTTAAGTTCCTGCAAGGCAACATCGTGAATCAGTTGGTCATAACCTCTTTGCAAGAAAGTCGAGTAAATTACCAAAAAGGGAAGAAGCCCCTGAGTAGCTAGCCCTGCAGCAAAAGTAACAGCGTGCTCCTCTGCTATACCCACATCAAAGGTTCGGGTGGGGAATTTCTCCTGCATATAATGGAGCGAACTCCCTGTAACCATAGCTGGCGTAATACCTATAATCGCCTCGTTCGCCTCCGCCAATTCACAGAGAGTACAACCAAAAACATCTTGAAACTTCGTTTGTTGTAGTTCCTTAGGCTGGAGCATCCCTGTAGCTGGGTCGAACTTACCTGGGGCATGAAAAAGGGTTTGTCGCTCCTCTGCTTTTGGATAGCCCTTGCCTTTGGTGGTGCGTATATGTATGAGCTGTACTCCGAAGAAATCCCTTGCCTCACTCAGTACAGGGAGTAGCTCCTCAAGGGAATGTCCATCATAACTACCCAGATACTCTATTTGTAGATTAGTGAAAAAACTTCCTTTATCAGTACCCTTAGCCAATTTTTCTAAGTAATACCGGAAAGCCCCCGTAGAGGGATCTATCCCTATCTGGTTATCGTTGAGTATCACGAGCATATTCACCTTGCTATCTCCCAGCTGATTCAGTGCCTCAAAAGCCATTCCATTGACAAAAGAAGCGTCTCCAATGACCGCAACATGCTTACGCAGAAAATTCTCCTGAAGAACAGCCGCTGTAGCCATTCCTAAAACCGCAGAGAGCGAGGTACCTGCGTGTCCTGTACCAAAAGGGTCATATTCGCTCTCCTTACGCTTAGGAAAGCCCGAAAGTCCGCCCCATTGGCGATTGGTAGCAAAGCGTTCGCGCCTGCCTGTAAGGAGCTTATGTGGATAAGCTTGGTGCCCCACATCAAAGACCAAGATATCTTCAGGGGTATTGAAAACATAGTGCAGGGCAATGGTCAGCTCCACCACCCCTAATCCAGCTCCCAAATGTCCTTCTTTCGTAGCCACCTCATTTACAATAAAATGGCGCAACTCCCCCGCCAGTTGCTTAAGCTCAGCGAGAGAAAAATGACGGATATCCGCAGGAGCATATATTTGTTCAAGTAAAGTCATTGTTCTATTATAAGGAACTTAAATAATCCTGTAGGATAAGGGTTGCACTAATCCTATCCAAGAGGGCTTTGTCCTGTCGTTTTTTCTTTTTGGTACCGCTCTCCACAAGGATATGAGAGGCTATTTTGGAGGTAAAGCGCTCATCATAGCGGGAGACGGGAATCTCAGGGAGCTTCTCTTGGAGTTTTTCGATAAAAGGAGCTATGGCTGCTTCACTCTCAGAGAGTTCGCCAGAGACCTGCTTGGGCAAGCCTACAATGATGCGCTCCACAGGTTCTGCTTGGCAGTACTTCTGTAAGAAATCCAGTAGCTCAGTCGTCTCTACCGTCGCCAGTGCGGAGGCAATCAGTTTGAGCTCATCAGTTACCGCGATACCACAACGCTTGGTACCATAGTCTATAGCAAGTATTCGCATAAGTTTCGGTTATTAATTTTTAGTCCTTCAATCTACCATTGACCACACATATCCTTCCCAAAAAAAGCTCTGCACCTGATACACTTTATCCCCTTCAGGGTGAGTGACGAGGGCTTGCTGTTGAGGAGCAAGAGGCTCAAAATGGGGTACTTGCAAATCCTCATAGAAGCATACCGAGGATAGGTCTGTAACCTTATAGAGTGCTTCCTTAATTGTCCATAGTTGCGTATAGGCTTGTATCTGGGTAAGCTCGTCCATATTGTGAGGTGCTTGCCAAGGGGTAAAGCGCGGAGCAAGACGAAGGATGCGAGGGGTACAGCGTTCTATATCTATCCCTATAGGTCGCAAACTTAAGGCAATCATCACAAAATCGTGGCTGTGAGAGATAGAGATATATTGCCCATCCAACAGAGGCTTGCCCTCAGAGGTATAGTAAAGAGCTTTAGTAGTCAATTGTGCTTCTTGCAATAGGTGACGAATGGCTAAGAACTCTCGTTGTTTTTTCTCGCTGTGGAGAGTACAGAGTCGCTCTTCCTCTCCTTGAGAGAGGGTGAGACCCTCCTTAAGTTGTGCTACCGTCTCAGTGAGTTGCCATATATAAATATGAGCGTCTTGGATATCTATCTGCTGAAAAAAAGGCATCTACTGAGTGATTAAGGCGGTGATAAACTCGTAATCGTCTTCGTTATTGACAAAATCCATATAGGACACATCTATAAAAAGGGTGTGTAACGAGGGATTACGCTCTAAAAAGGACAAATAACTCTGCTCAATCCGCTCCAAATAGTCTTTTGAGATAGGCAATTCAAAACTTCTACCTCTTTTTTGTATGTTTTTAAGCAAGATATCCGGCTGTTGGTGAAGGTAAATGTACAAATCAGGCTTTATCATTCTCTCAAAAAGCAGGAGAAACAGTTCCTCATAGAGGGTATATTCCTTGAAAGGAAGTGTTTCTTGGGCAAAGATAAGTGATTTAAAAAAAGCATAATCGGCTACCAAGAGGGGGTACTCAGTTTGAGTAAGGGTCTGCTGGAGTTGCTTGTAACGCTCCTTGAGGAAGTTCAGTTCTGTAGCCAAGGCATATTGCTTTGGTGCCTTATAAAAATCCTCCAAGAAAGGATTGGTAGCAAACTCCTCCAATAACAATTGCCCTGAGAAATCCTTTGCCAAACGAGTAGCCAAGGAGGTTTTTCCTGCCCCTATATTACCCTCTACCGTAATATAGTGATAAGGGATATTTGCCTTCCTTACAGGGAGAACAAACGTCTGCTTTACCAAGGTAAGAATAGCTGTATCGGGGCAAGCTTGTAGGAGCGCAGTGATAGTTTGCTTCTTTACTGGATCTGCAAAGTCAGGGGCTATATCGGCTAAAGGTTGTAGGACAAAGCGCCTTAATGCCAACTGAGGATGGGGCACACAGAGCGTATCGGTCTGTACGACCCTATCACCATAGTAGAGGATATCAATATCCAAAGTACGTGCCTTATAGCCCTCAGAGGGTGTAGCAGTACGTACCCTGCCCAAGCGAGCTTCTATGGTATGGAGCTTAGGCAGAAGCGTCTCCAAAGGTAGGTCGGTACGGAGCTCTGCACATATATTATAGAAAGGTGTGGAGCTAAACCCCCAAGCAGGGGATTCGTACAAAGAGGATACCCTCACCACCTCACCTACTTCACGATGAAGCTGGAAAAGAGCGTGCTGGAGGTACTGCGCACGATTACCAAGATTACTACCTAGAGAAAGAAAAAGCATTTTTAAACTATATGGTTAATAACAAATTTCTGTATTTCCTCAAAGAATGGAAGAAACTCCGCTTCAAAAAGAGATTCGTCAGCTTGTAAGGAGGCTGTTGCATATTGCATCTGGGAGCGAAATTCGGTGCGTCTATCCATCTGATAGAGAATTTGGGCAAGCCCTGAATAGGATTGATAGGCTTTGAGCCAATTATCTTGTATCATATAGCGAGCAATCGTTTGGGTTTGTGGGTTTAACACCTCCTTTTTCTCCTGCAAAAGTGTATAAAAGCGGTTAATATAGCTATCCAAATCCTCTGAAGAGAATTTTTCCCAATGCTTGGTTAAGAAATAATCATAGAAAATATCTGTAATCACTCCTGCATAATGCCCATAGATGGGTACCAACCGCCTTTTGCTCTCACGAAAAAGCGGATGTGAATCGGTGAATGTATCTATCTGCCTGTGTAAGAGAATCCCACATTGTACCCGCTCTGGATAATTCAAATATTGCTTGCCTCGTATGGTATCTCCCATAAAGTTCCCAAGCTTCAGCTGGTCATCCTCCTCTCCAGACAAGAAAATATGTGCTAGGAAATTCATTGGCTACAAAAGTAAGGATTTTTTCTGTTATAACAAAGCTTTTTTACAAATTTCTATTCACAGAATGAATCTGCTCCAAAAGAAAAAAATAAGATAAATCTTTTTTCTTTTGCAAAAATATACTACCTTTGGCGTTTGTTTGTTACCTATGAGAACTGTAACCATTCTAGGAGGAGGAAATCTAGCTTATCATTTAGCACAAGTGCTTTCCAAGAGTTCCCATTACAGCCTTGTACAGCTGTATAACAGAAGCCCTCTGAGTAGTCATTTTTCAACGATTAACACTCAGAAGATAGCACATTTGGAAGACTTACTCCCTGTGGATATTTACCTCCTTTGTGTAAAAGACGAAGCTATTGCTGAGCTTTCTACTCGCCTCCCTTTTGAAGGGCAATTGGTTGTACATACCTCCGGTAGTATGCCTCTGAATACCCTTAGCGAGAGGCAACGAAGAGGAGTTTTCTATCCTCTGCAGTCTTTTTCCAAGGAACAAGCTGTTGCTTTTGAGCAAGTACCTTTTTGCTTAGAGGCTGAATATCCAGAGGACTATCCTTTGTTGATCGAGCTGGCTAAGGAGTTCTCTCCTAAGTATTATTCTTTGGACAGCCAGCAAAGGCAATACTTACACTTAGGTGCTGTAATGCTTAATAATTTCACCAATCACCTTTGGTTCCTAAGCGAACAGCTCTGCAAGCGAGAAGGGATTCCTTTTGACCTCCTACGCCCTTTACTGGAGGAAACTTATCTCAAGGCTCAAGAGCTACCTTTCTTTGAGGCACAAACAGGCCCTGCTAAGCGTGGAGATAGAGCTGTTATTGAGAAACATCTATCTCTTTTACAAGGAATAGAAAAAGAAATTTACAAAAACATATCTACTTCTATATTAAATACTTATGGAAAATAAAAATTACAAAGAACTCTTAAAGGACATCACTACCTTTATCTTTGATATTGATGGCGTAATGACAGGTTGTCAGGTATTGGTTACCAATGATGGAGACCTATTGCGATCAATGAATGTTAAGGATGGTTATGCCATCAAGCAAGCGATTCTACAAGGCTATAGGGTTGCTATTATTACAGGAGGAAGAAACGAAGGTACTCGATTACGATTCAACGAATTAGGTGTTACCGACATCTATATGGCAAATCACCTTAAAGTAGAGCCTCTTGCTCATTATATGACCAAATATGGAATTAAAGCTGAGGAAATCCTCTATATGGGTGATGATATTCCGGATGTAGGACCTATGAAACAGGTAGGGCTCCCTACCTGCCCACAGGATGCTGTCGCTGAGGTAAAAGCTGTAGCTAAGTATATCTCACACCTCAACGGTGGAGAAGGTTGTGTAAGGGAAGTTATAGAGCAAGTGCTAAAAGTACAGGGAAAATGGGTGACTGAACTTACAGAAAGGTTAAATGTCTCAAAAATAATGCCTAATGATTAACTATAACGGAGAAATACAACAGACATCCCCTGCTCTATCTGCTAAAAATCGCGGATTCCTCTATGGAGATGGCGTTTTTGAACTTGTCAAATATGTAGAAGGGACTATCTTTTTCTGGGAAGAGCACTACCTAAGACTAATGGCTACAATGCGTATTGCTCGAATGGAAATTCCTAGTAACTTCACGCTGGAATTTCTAGAGGCTGAAATTATTAAAACTATACAAGCTAATTCTCTTGCTTCCAAAGCCTTATGGGTTCGTATCACTATCACCCGAAAGGGAGGAATAAGCCTTACTCCTGAGGAAAATGAGATAGATTATTGCATTGATATAGAAGGTATTACTAACTTATTTTACCAAAACCTCAAGATTCCTTATGAAGTAGAGCTTTTCAAGGACTATTATACCCAAGCTGACCTATTAGGAACTCTGAATATTACCGGACGGATGCTACAGATTGTAGGAAGTGTTTTTGCTAGAGAAAATGACTACCAAAACTGTATCCTACTCAATACTCATAAGAATGCCGTAAGCTTCCTAGATGGGAACCTATTCTTAGTTCAGGGAGAACAGATTCTTACTCCTCCCCTATCTGAAGGGGCTCCCAATGGAATCACACGGAAAAAGCTCATTGAAGCCATTCAAAAAACTAGTGATTTTTCCCTTGAGGAAAGACCTATTTCTCCTTTTGAACTACAGAAAGCCGATGAGCTCTTCCTTACCAATACAAAGCAAGGAATACAATCGGTGAGTAAGTATAGAAAAAAAGAATATAACAATATCGTGGCTACCAATTTATTAGGAAAGCTCAATACCCTAACTCGCTTAGGATAAGCAATATACACATATTTTAAAGATGAAGCAAAGATATTTCTTCCCTCTCTTATTTCTGGCTATCCTTCTCTGGGTGGCTTGTGCCAGAATAGGAGCTCCTACAGGGGGAGCTGAGGACAAAACTCCTCCAAAAGTACTGAAAACCCTCCCTGCCAATGAGTCTGTACATTTTACAGGGAATCGTATCCGGATTTATTTTGATGAATACATACAACTAAAAGATATTCGTAAGCAACTGATTATCTCTCCTCCTATGGAGTATTTTCCTGAAATTACCCCTTCAGGAAACGCCGCCAAATATATAGATATCAGGATTTTGGACACCCTCAAGCCCAATACTACCTATACCCTTAACTTTGGTAAAAGTATTCAAGATAATAATGAGGGAAACCCTCTGAGCTTCTACACCTATACTTTTTCTACTGGAAGTAGCATTGATTCTCTTACCCTAAAGGGAAGTATTAAGGATGCTCTTGCCCTAAAGCCTGATAACTATGTGAATGTGATGCTCTATGAAAAAAATGAGAAATTCTCTGATTCCATTGTGTATAAGCAAAAACCTATGTATGTGGTCAATACGCTGGATAGCTTAACTACTTTTGAATTAACCCACCTTAAGGCAGGATCTTATCTCTTGGTGGCTATGAAGGATAAGGATAATAACTACCTCTTTGACCCTAAAACTGATAAAATAGGCTTCCACAAGCAATCCATAACCATTCCTACAGATAGTACTTTTAAGCTTTCCTTATTCAAGGAAGTGCCTCGTACTGTCGCCTCTCGACCTTTCCAATCCGGACAACAACGTGTCAGCATAGGCTACCAAGGAACTAAAGATAGCTTACAGGTAACGCCTATAGAGCCCTTGCCTAACCATTTTAAATGGGTAGTGGAGAAAGACCCTAAAAAAGATACTCTATGGCTCTGGTTTAAACCTAAAATAGAAGATTCCTTAAAAC
>CAJPPS010000019.1 GCA_905372595.1 uncultured Capnocytophaga sp.
GCAATAAACAAACAAAAACAATTAACGTCCAAAAACTAAGACTTTCAATATGTACAAAATTCATCTATATTATATTTTAATTCTCTTTTGTGTTCTTTAATTTAGATAAATTCGTTCTGCAACCAACCGTTACAGAACGAATTATAAGGTTGATTATCCTTTCATAAAAGCAACAACTACAGCGAAGAGGGCAACCCCTTCAATAAGTGCAGCTGCGATAATCATAGCTCCTTGAATTTTAGAAGCTGCTTCTGGCTGACGTGCGATAGCTTCCATTGCGGAAGAACCAATCTTACCAATACCAAAACCTGCGGCAAGTGCTGCGATGGCAGCTCCAATTCCTGCTAATGCTAATGTCATAATTTAAAAATATTTAAGTTTAATATAATACTAATTTGATATTCCTAATGGCGCTCTTCTGCTACGGCTCCTCCTATGAATAAGGCTGAAAGTAGAGTGAAAACATAAGCCTGAATAAAAGCCACCAATAACTCCAATATACTTATAAATAGAGAGAATCCTACAGAAACTGGAGAAACAAAAATTGTTTTAAGAGTAAAGATAAGCCCTATCAAGCTCAGAATGATTACGTGACCTGCTGTAATATTGGCAAACAAACGTATCATCAAAGAGAAAGGCTTAGTAAGCATTCCAATAATCTCCACAGGTATCATAATAGGTGCTAACCACTTAGGCACCCCTGGTGTTGCAAAAATATGTTGCCAGTAGTTTCTGTTCCCGCTGAAAGTAGTAATAAGGAAAGTGATAACAGCAAGTGTTCCTGTAAAAACAATATCATTGGTAAGAGTTCCTGAAATGATAGGCACCAACCCTAATAAGTTCCCTATCAAAATAAGAAAAAATACAGTAAGAAGATAAGGCATATAGCGTTCGTACTTATGATTTCCTATATTAGGAACAGCAATATCATCACGAACGAAAACGACCAAAGTCTCTAAGAGATTCGCAAAGCCCTTAGGAGCTTTAGGGTTTTTCTTATAAGAACGTGCTACAGCTGTAAAAGCTAAGAACATAATCAGTGCTATTAGGAAGAGTAACACCACATTCTTAGTAATAGAGAAGTCCAACGGACGAGGATTTTCAAGTTTATGATCATTATTGTAGGAAAGTGTCCCATTGGCATCTGTGTAGTGAATCTGTCCGTGAACTCTAACAAAGTAAAGTCCTTTTTTCTCTACAATAACCTCACCTTTGTCATCGTGATGGAACTCACTAGAGAGAAAAGTAACCAACCCATTTTCTGTCCAAAGAATAATGGGAAGTGGTAACGTTACAGGAGTACCTTGCCAATCTAACAAATGATATTCGTGTGAATCGCTTATGTGGTGCATAATCACATCGGTAAAACTCTCTTCTTCTTGAGGATTTTGAGTCTGTTCTGGAGACGCGAACACGCCAAGAGGAAAAGCTAAAATACTCAAAAACAAGTATTTACTAATGATTTTTCGTATCATTCTTTTAGTAATTATAGTTTATATAGCGTTTGTCTTTATTTGCAGGGACAAAGGTACATTTTTATTTTCATTTTTACGTATATTTTGGTCTTTTTTAAGAAAATATATTTTCAACAACCTATGTTATTTATAATCAATATACTTTTAACTAAAATCTTTCACATCCTATGTAACTATAAGTCAAAGACTGCCCTTTTGGGGACAGCCTCTGAGTTATTTCAAAGTAATTATTCTCTAGAACACACCTAAGTAAAGAGCTCCTCCTGCTACTTCTAGCTCAGCTCCCTTAACAAAGCCATTAGCTTCTGCCTTGGTAGGATCAAAGATATATACATTTCCATTAGCATCTATAGGACAGAGAGGCATATAGAGCTTTCCGTTATACACTTTCGCTGTCTGGTAGAAGTTTAGCCATAGTTTCTCAGGAACATTCATCTTAATAGCTGTTTTGTTATTAAGATCTACCCTTGCTACGCTCCAAGCCCCATTTTCATATCTTCGTGCTGTTGCGGAAGGTGCATAGTTGATATAACCTATTCCATTTCCTACATAGAAGAACCCTGAAATATTGATATCTTCAGTGAGTCCAAGTGCCGTTTTTACATCAAAATCATATGAAGTATCATAGGCTCCTGATGTTATCTTCAATATTTTCCCTGTATTTGTCGGGATTACGTGATAAACACTATTTCCATCATTCACATAAGAGAGTCCATAATATGAAGAAGGGCTCGCTGTAGCTCCATTTACTGTTGTATTCTTGATAAGAGTAAGGTTATTCAAGGAAGGATAGTCAAGCACCAATGTAGTTGCATTATAAGTATAATTTTTGTCATTCTTGCCTGTGGTTGTAATATATTTCGCCCTTGTTGTTCCGAAATAAACCTTTCCATTAGCCACTATGGGGTGACCAAGACCATTTATATAGGAGATTTTTCCAGTTTCCTCAGCTTGAGTTTCTAGAGTATATCTCTTTGTTTCCCGCACATTAGCAGTGAAAGATTCTAAATCAATACTCCCTACAATAAGAGTAACTTCTGTCCTCTGGTAAGTTCCCTGATCATTCTTTATATGATTGGTAAATACTCCAAAGATAAGAGCTGTACGGTTATCCATCACCTTCCAAGTTCCTCCTGCATTCCCTAGAATAGGTTCTACACTGATTTCGGCTATTTTCTTATAGAAATCAGTTCCTCCTGTTACTTCATACTTGGTTATTTTTTTTGTTCCTGCATCATATACAAAAACTTTCTTTCCGTTATCAGTAGCATACATCTGTTGTGTGCGTGTTTGAGGAAGCACAAAACCATTAGACTGGAAATTAATCTTTCCTGAGGTCATTTTCTCCTGAGAGAGAGGAAGAATAGCCCAGTCAGAGTTTCTTTCGTGCCCTACACGATAAATCACATTGAAATTTTCCTCTACCTGCCCTGAAGGAGGAGTAGGTGCTGGAGTATTGGAGTTGTTATCCTCTTTGTTACAGCCTATTAGTGCTGTCATTGCCATCGCAAGGGACGCAATTTTAGTTGTTTGAAAAATATTTCTATACATAAAATAAAAAATTAGTTACTGAATCGAATAGGTAATCTTACCATAGAGAGCTCTTCCGGGTTTCTGTAGAGCGAAATTATCGAACACCTGAGTATCGAATATATTTTTAATATTAAAAGCCAGAGTAATTCTCTTATTAGGGAAAGTATAAGCAACCCCAATATCGTGCAGAGGCTGAGCTGGAATAGTCGTTTTGTTTGAAGAGCCCAAATTCTCCCAATTGAGATAGAACCAATGTGTATAACCAAAATTATAGTCAAAAGTACATTTGTCTTCCTTGGCAAAGAGTCCTTGTTTTATATATTCTATATGTGTATTAGAGGTGAAAAAGGGCTGATTCCTTAATCTGTTTTTATATTGGAAATAGCGGATTCCTGCCTTATCATACTCTAGGTTAAACACCGCCCTATTATAGGACAAATTACTATGAACAAAGAAAGATTTACCCAAGCTATAATGCACATCCATATCCACTCCTTTGCTATTTATCTTACCCAAATTTTCAAAACTAAAAGAATCATCTGTCTCGCGGGGCACTCCACGAGTGATTAAATCATTGATATCTCTTACAAAGAAATTAATCTCGGAGGAAATTTTATGTTTCTTATAATGAAAATCGCCTATATTCATTCCTATATTGAAGTTGGTACTTCTCTCTGGGTTCAGGGTATAGTTTGCATTGACCATTTCACTTGTATTCCCAAGGAGTTCAGTTGCAGAAGGCAATCGGATAGCTTTCTCTGCAGAAGATGTTAATATCAGCTTAGAGGATATCTTATAGGCAAGTACAGCTCCATATCCCTGATGGTCTATTCCTTTTTTGTGCTTTCGGGTAGTAGTGGTGTAACCCAAGCGAGGATGAATACGTGTGGTTACTTCAGTAAGAGATACATTCTGATGATAAAACTTATAAAAAAGATTAGTTCTTAGCTTTTTATGAAAGAAATTTGCTTCATAATTAAGTCCAAGAATATGCTTATTATACCTTCGCTTGTCCAGAGCATCACGTGATTCCTGAGGTAGCAAAGGGTCATCTATCTTCCGAGAGAACCCGTTATAGAAATAGCTGGCACTAACGTTCTGATTCTTTGTAAAATGATAAGCCAAGTAGGTACGATTAGCAATATTTTCTTCTGTATTTTCGGCTCTTGTAGCAATACTTGCTTCTCCTCCTTGAGGATTAAGCTGTTCTTCTCCTAAGTAATTTCTTACTCTCTGTCCCAGCCAATTATAAATATGTGGGTCATCATCTATCAGATTTCTATAAGTAAGCGAATAAGTAGTGAAGGTATTCAGGCTTAGCCCCTTCCAGAACAAATGATGCTTTTTGTACTGTAAGCTTGCCAATCCACTATGGCTATTGGTTCTTCGGTTTCCATAAACAACATTCATTGTAGCTCCCGTCTGGATATCCTTTTCCATTTGAGAAAACATAAAACCTAAGGAGAAATCATCAGCCCATTTCTTTTGTACAAATCCTATATTTCCTTTGATTCCACTAGCCCCATAGCGGTCGTGAAAACGTTTGGCTGTAACATACTTAATACGCCCTGTCTCTGGATCGGTTATATAAACATTATCTCCCCATACTTTATAGTTATTATCTGTATAGTTATGATACGAAGAGAGATTGGCAACCAACCCCAATTCAGGTTGCCTAAAGGTCGTGTTCAAGTCCCATTGGTGAGTATTATAGGAGCCATAAGAATAGGATGTTATTAAGGAATTGGAAACATTTTTCTTAAGAACTATGTTAATACCTCCTCCTAAGGCATCTTCGGAGATTTCTGTAGGTAATACTCCCTTATATACTTCTATCCTATCAATCATAGAAGGAGGAATACTACTGAGAGAGAAAGAACGCCCATAATTGCGAATTGGAATTCCGTCTATAAAAATCCTAACAGAATTTCCTGTAAGTCCGTTAAGGTTAAAAGTCATTTCGGAACCTATCCCTGCTGACTGCCGGATTTTTACTCCTGAGGAACGCCCCAGAAGTTCCGTAGTCTGGATATTCTTAAGGCTTGCTTCCTGAGTCTTTATTACATTCATTGCATAACCTTTTTCCTTAATCTCCTCACCTTTTCCTTTACGCACAACCACCACTTCAGAGAGGCTTATTTCCTCATTTTTGTCCAATTTGACAATTATTTTGTTTATTTTTTCTTTAGCAAATACCTTAGTTGTAAGAGGAGCTTGGTCAAAAACGCGAATTTCCACCAAATATTCTTTCCCTAAAGGAATATTCTTAATGGTAAATGCTCCTTTTTCATCTGTATAAGCAAAAAAATTCGTCTTAGGGATATAAACAGTTGCCGACTGAACAGGCGTTCCATCCTTATAGAGGACTCTTCCTGAGATGATTCCTTTTCCTTGCTCTTGTGAGAAAGAAAAAGTTATCATTAACAAGCACATAACTAAAATAATCGTTTTGAAAAGACAGGAAAAAGAATTTTCTCTTGGAAACAACATCTTTTATTAAAATTTTGGCAAAGGTATTATTTTTATTTATTCTAAACAAATTTTTATTCATTATTTTTCAAGATTTACTATCTTTGCATTTTGAAATAGCTGAGAAATAATGAAAAAAATATTTTTAAGCCTACTTATTTTATGTAGCTTACAAGGGTATGGACAAGCCCCCATCTGTATAGGAGAAACATTTTCTATGGAAAGCACCATCCTGGAAGAAACCAGAAAAGTTGATATTTATCTACCACCTTCCTATACAAACTCACAGTTACAACCCAGCGATTATCCTGTTATTTATTTGCTGGATGCCGAGAATAATTTCCGTTACTTTACTACCTTGATGGAGAAACTAACCCAAGGTATCCCCTCTGTTCCTGAATTTATCATCATCGGAATAGAAAACACCCAGCGAGAACGAGATCTAACGCCTATTTCCCTTCCTAACAATCCAGAAAACACAGGTGGAAATCCTTTATTTTTATCTTTCCTCAAAGAAGAAGTTGTCCCAATGGTTAAAGAAAAGTATCGTTGTAAGGATTTTCGCATCCTAGTGGGGCATTCCCTAAGTGGGCTTGCTACTATCAATGCACTTATTACTGAGACAGAACTTTTTAACGTTTATATTGCTCACGATCCCAGCCTGTGGTGGAATAATAATTATGGACTTGAGCTATTTGAAAAGAACAAAGGCAAAGATTTTCTTAATCGCATCTTATATATTTCTCATTCTGAACAGAAAAAACGAGATAATGGCAGAGAAAGACACGTAGCCAGCCTTCAGCAGTTAGAAGAAATGTTTTTCAGAGGAGATTTCCAGAATATTCAATGGAAAATCGTAGGATATCCTAAAGAAAATCACGGTAGCATCCAGATTATTGGTAATTTAAACCTCATCCGTGACCTTTTTAGTGAAATATTCATCGACCGTAGTGAAATCCTAAAAAACCCCTCTATTATTGACCAACGATATCAAGCCTTATCGGAAAAACTACACTATCCATTTTCTCCTTCCGAGCTTTACCTGAACAATACCGCTCGTTGGCTAGAGAACTCACATAAAAAAGATATCGCACTGCAACTCCTTAAGGAGAATGCAAAGCGATATCCTAATAGTTCGCAAGCCAAAAGAGCTCTAGAGGATTTCTTAAACAGAAATCCACAATAGGATACTATCCTCTTGCCTTTTCTTCGATGGCTTTATCCACCTGTAGAGCAAAATCACTTAGTACATTCATATAATTGATGTAAGCATCATAGGGAGAGCTGTAAGGAGAATCATTCTTAAGCCTTTGCTCTGCTGAAATATACTTTGTGCTCATATAATAGAAGTGGTTGCTAGATTGTAAGCGACTGTAAGTACGCCTGAAAGCCTCATCAGCGAGTGTTTCCACCTTGCCACTCAAGGAAAACAGCTCTTCAAAGGCATTTTCTTGTAATTCATTCCCCAAGAAAGAGGTAATATCACGTTCCTCATCTGTCCAAGAGATTGGATTAGGTACATAGATAGGTTCCTGTGAAGAGAATGTATGAGTTACCTCTGAGGGAGTTAAGAAAGCATAATCTGAATCCTCTAACAGATACATTGGCAAGTAATAAAGGAAATCAAAAATACCTGAATTAGGCGTATTATACCTACCTATAGCTTGATAACGAAGGAATAAGTTCAGTACATCTCCTTCCTTAAGGCTTGCCCTGACCCATTGTGCATATTTCTCAGCCGTGAGAGGATATTGATCCCATTGTGTATCCGAAAAACGCAGAGAAATATCATCACTAAGCTTGGCATTCTTGAGTAATATTTTCACCTCTTCATTATTGGGATGATGATGCACGAAATTAGGATTTCTCCAGCCCAAAATATGCTTAGCTCCTTCGGTAAGTATGGTGTTAAATCCTAAGCGAGCTACGCGCTCGCCTATACTATCGGAATAGATAAGTGAGGTGTTACGGAAAGCCTTAGGAGCTTTGCCAAAAAGTTCCTCCACCCGCTGAGCGTGCCTGAGAACATCCCTTTCAAATTCTGTGGTATTCTCCGAAAGGGAAGAAAGAGAGTGTGCGTAGGGCTCACACAGAAACTCTACACAGCCCGTTTGAGCAAGTTCTTGAAAACTATGGATCACCTCAGGAACGTGTAGCTCAAGAAGCTCAATAGCACTCCCTGAGATAGAGAAAGTTACCTTGAACTTCCCTTTATATCGGTCTATAAGTCTTTTGAGTGTGGCGTTAGCAGGGAGAAAACAATCTTTGGCTAATTGCTCTATTTCTGTACGGTTTAAGTAATAATCAAAATAATCGTGTTGCCTACCTATATCAAAGAAATGATATCTGCGCAACTGCTCTGAAAGATGGACTTCAAAGTAAAAACAAATGGCTTTCATTAGGGAAAAATCTTTAGGTTTTATTAAGTACTGAATCTATATTTTGTGAGAACAGCCATTTTTCGGCTATCTCATTCCTGTTCTCTATATATTAATTTGGGTTTGATATATTTGCTTAAGCTTAGTAGCAGCATATTCCCACTTAAGGGTATTCACCTCTGCTAGTCCCTCCCTCTTAAGAGAATCAGAGAGCTTAGGATAAGCGAGCAATCCATAAATAGCATCTGCAAGGGCATTTACATCCCAATAATCGACTTTGATAGCGTGCTGAAGCACTTCTGAGACACCTGATTGCTTAGAGATAATGGTAGGCACTCCACAACGCATTGCCTCCAGAGGAGAAATCCCAAAAGGCTCAGATACAGAAGGCATTACATATACATCACTATAACGGAACATTCGTTGGACATCATTCCCTCGTAAAAAACCCGTAAAATGAAAATGACCTCCCAACTTAAGCTGTGCCACACGCCGAACAGAAGGAGTCATTTTATCACCATTCCCTGCCATTACAAAGTGTGCATTTGGGATGCGCTTGAGTACTTTTGCCGCTGCTTCTATAAAGTATTCAGGTCCTTTTTGGAGGGTAATACGCCCCAAGAAAGTAACAATTTTTTCATCAAGCGTACGTGGAGGCAGGTCAAGTTCTTCATCGGAAAAATCCACCGCATTATGCACTGTAGAGACTTTTTCAGGAGAAATCCCATATTTTTCTATAACTATCTTACGCGTCCAGTCGCTTACTGTAATCACGTGGTCAGCCCCTTGCATCCCATTCTTTTCTATATCATATACAATCGTATTCCGATTATATTCCCCTCCTCGGTCATATTCGGTGGCGTGTACGTGTACCACTAAGGGCTTCCCGCTTATCTGCTTAGCAACTAATCCTGCTTGATAAGTAAGCCAATCGTGTGCGTGGATAATATCAAAATCATACTTGCTCGCTATGGTACCCGCCACAAGTGCATAACGATATACTTCCTCAAGGAGATTATCGCCATACTTCCCTGAGAAATTGAAGGTACGCTTGTGGGTATAATGTTCACTGTGTTGCGAAGAATGTTGTTCCTGCCAGTAAGAAGCAAATACTTCAGGAGAAAGATAAGGTCTTAGAGAGGAACCAATCTCCATAAATTGTATATGCTCATTATATTGGTCAGAAAATGTGTATGACTCTAACATTTCCTCTTCACTTGCATTGATAATACGTGCTGCCGTGGGGTCTTCATCTCCTGATGCTTTAGGCATCACAAAGAGTACCTCTACTTCATTCTTGGCTAACCCTTTGGTAAGCCCTAAGCAAGCTGTTCCCAAACCTCCACTGATATGAGGAGGGAATTCCCAGCCAAACATAAGTACTTTTATCTTTTTCATAATAGATTCTTATTGAGGTGAATTTTCTTTTTTGTATGAATTGATCAAATAGATAGCTCGGATAATCTCGGCTGTATTACGCGCTTGTGAGATACAGCCGTGCCCCACATAAGGAGGGTTGCCATCATAGAATTCTGAAATCAGCCCAAGTCCATAATTGTGAATATCCTCATCTACCTTAGAGAGAAGTTCTTCTGCTTTGGGGACAAAGGCTTGTCCATAGAGCTTCAAGCAAGTTTCTATATAAAAACTTAAGAGCCAAGGATGTGTTCCTCCTTGATAAATAGCCTCTTCTTGTTCCTGCATTGTCCCTTCACAACGCCCCAGATAGCGTTTATCATCAGGAGCTAAAGTTCGTAAACCTCTTTCGGTAAGGAGTTTTTCCTGTAACAAATCTACAATAGATTTCTTTTGAGCATCTTTCAACGGACTGAATTCCAAGGCACAAGCAATAATCTGATTAGGACGTACAGAAAGGTCTTGCTCTCCTTCCTGATAGGTATCTGCCAGATAGCCTTTGCTTTCATTCCAGAAAGTAGCTAAGAACTGCTCCTGTATCTGCTTAGGATAGTCTCCCCATTGAGAAATAAAATCTCTATCTGACCCTGCTCTAGCCAGCTCTAAAGCATAACAAATAGCGTTGTACCACAAGGCATTGACTTCCACTACAAAACCATTTCTTTCTAGGACAGGAATTCCATTAATAGTTCCATTCATCCAAGTAAGGGGTCTGTGATACTTCTGATTATAAATAAGTTTGTTCTCATTCATATGTACTTGAGGGAAAGTACGCCCATCACGATAAGCCTCCAATACTGCACAAAGGGAAGTTCTGTATTTATTCCAAAGAAGCTCTTTAGGAACCCTTGCCCAATGCTCATATTGCTGAAGCGTCCAGAAGAACCATAATGAGGTATCTGAATTATACTCTGGAGCCACGTGACTACTGATAAGCCTAGGGAAAAGTCCTCCCTTCTGATACTGTAACATCGAATCAATTACTTGCTCGAATAAAGCCGTATCCCCTGTGCCTATTGCAATCCCAGGCAGTGCAACAAAAGTATTGCGCCCATAAGAAAGATGCCAAGGATAGCCTGCCTTGATACGGGTTTCATTCAGCTTTTCTATAACAAACTGTCTTGAGGCATACTTAAGACAGTTCTCAAAGGAATCTCTTGGAGCCCTCTGCTGAGAACTTTTTTCAAATTCCTCCACCAAAGTTTCTGCCTGCTCTAGGGTGGTAGAAGCAGAAAATACTATAGGCAGGTCTTTGTACAATGTTAGTTCGAAATCACCTGGTACTACTAAGTCCTCCTGATAATCTCCTCCCCTCTCTCTGTCCTTACTATACTGAAGATGTTTATACCAGTGAGGATTATGTTCATAGGTATTTTCTTGACTCAGTTGCATATATAGTGTTGGGAATCCCTCATAGAGCTTCATTGCTATCCCTTGACTCACTGAATTATAGCTCATATTGGCTTGCGGATTCTCCTGAGAAAGCTTATGAATATCCCGAAACGCTAAAAAAGGCATAAGCCGTAAGCGAACTGACTGATGGGAACCTAGCAAAGTATAACGAATCAGTACTTGTGGTTGCCCGTGGAGCATCATTATATCTTTCTTAAGGCTTACTCCCGCTACTTGATAAGTGATAGAATAGTATTTGTTAAGCTCAGCATCTACTATATACTTATGCCCTTTAGGATGAAAAGTGTTATTAGGATACTGATGAATCCCAAAATTAAACTCTTTATCATTGACAATAATGGTCTCATCCAAGGAGGAAAGCAATAAGTGATTGCGCCCCAGAAATTCATCAATAGGGACAACCAGAAGTCCGTGATAACGGCTCGTATTGCAAAAATTAAGGGTAGTAGAGAGATAGCCTCCTTCTCGGTTGGTACCAAGAAACTCCCTCTGTAAGGCAAATTCCAAATTTACCAAATCACGTTGCTTGAAACTAAGGTACTGCATCAGATAATGATTAATGGTCAATGATTCTATTTATTGCGTTTATAATTATTCTTTGGTTAGGTGTCATACACCTCATCTATAAAGCCTCTCTGGTGGAGGCTCCTATTGCTGAAACGAGCTTGTAGCTTATGCTTAATTTTTCACTTTTGACTACTCCAGTCATAAACCCCACTGATGAAACCTCTCTTTAGGGCGTCTTCTTCATAATAGCCCATCATCAGGTATTTCTCTCCTTGGATAAGCTCCCACCAGCCCCCTGCATTTACCCTATAGAAATAGGGCTCTCCCTTATAAATAAGCACTCCCTCAACTACACAAGGAAATACACCGAACATATCGTGCAACTCACTGAAATCCATCGATCGAGAATGCTTCATCACATACTTTATAGTCTTTTCAGAGATAGACCACCCCTTACATTCCTCATAATCCC